>DATJDT010000353.1:0-2075 GCA_035497275.1 Pedobacter sp. | reverse complement strand
GACACTTGCGCTAACATCCGCAAAATACTATCACGTCATTGCATTGTTCGGATAGCTGGGATTATACACTCAAGATAATAATGTCCGTAGTCCAAGACATACGGACAGCAGTGTTCTTTAATTTAAATACAGTAGGATAGCTGGGTTCCTCATTTAATTTACTCTGCAAATCCCGTGAGGAATAATCTCCAGCAACTTTATGTAACTAACGTATAAATAGAATACCCTTAGTTGCAAACTAAGGACAGCAAACTTTAATTATTTAAACACTCTAAGGAAAGCGTGGGAATGTTAGGCTACCTTAGTTATGTAAACATTGCAAGAGATCCATTTAAATATTCTACAACCAGCGTGGGGAAAACCAACTAGGGTTGAAATTTAATATTTTTCTTCCGGATGTTTTACACCATTTATTAAAGAAGCTTCCATCATCTTTGAACAGTGATCTATCATCATATTAATTACACATATTAATTTGGTGTAGTTATAACTCTCCATTAAAACCTTTTGGCTTAAAAATTTCTTTTTATAGATATCCTTTTCAATTAACTCTCCCTGATAAGTTTTAAGTAAATGATTATAATTATTCCATCTAACTAGACCGTCGGCTTTTAAATCAAGGTAGCATTCTATAGCCGCACCGGATCCATTGATATTGGCTATATGCTCCCCAGTCGTACCTATGGTTGGAAATCGTTCGAATTCCTGCATATCTGGTAATTTTAAAATTTTCATATTATTGGGAACATTCATCCCCTTGCATTTATTATAACTTGCAACACCTTCAGCATCATTATCAAATAGTATCAAAACATTGTTCTGAACTTTAATGCTGATTAACCCCTTTACAAAATTTACTAAATTTCCTGTGCCTGAAAAAGGATATCCTTCTTGCATGTCAACAAAATCGAACAAATCAGCAATATGCGGTTTTAAAAGTGATAAACCATGTTTAAGTATCAATGAATCAGAACTGCCTTCGGTAACAAAAAGAAATTTTTTAGATTGATCTGGTTCTTTGACGTAATCTTTCCTCGCTGCCCATCCCGCATGTTCATGATCTGCAAAATCCCAAATGACTGGGAGGTTTTTTGCAGAATTATTCCTTGATAATAATTGCAGCAAACTATAACATGAAATGAAGTCATCTTCATTGCCAATATTTTCAAGCATTTCAGGATTGTCGACATAATGATTAAGCCCCATTTTTTTGTATAGTTCAATCTTAAAGGCTTTATTATGCATGTCGTGCCCACTGGTATCAAGAGAAAGCATCGAAGTATCCATTGTTTCAAGTGCATTTTTTAATTGTTCAAAGGAAGCTTTTTGTTTTTCATCTTCATCTGAGAATGCATAAAAATCTTCAAAGTATTTAAACTCTGCTTCACAATATTTAGTTGTATATCCTAACAATCGTAAACGATCCGCTACCTGCCAGAGAGGTTTTGAAAGTCCGAGATGATATTCTATGATAGTTTTAAATCCATCCGGAAAATTTACATGATCTTCCGTTTCTTCACCCGCATAATAAGAAGGGACTTCCGCGAGATCAGAGTTTTGGAATAGGGCACTATGATCAGTATATCCTCCATTCTTACCCCAATCTATTTGCATGTTCCCCAGCGAAAGTTGTATCATTGTTCCCATAGCAATTCCTTTAAAATAACAGTTACGCTTGGCAAAAAATACTTAACGTTAATATAAAGCTATAGATTTATTTTAAGCGGATGCAACTATTTCGTAAACTCAAAGGCTTTACTTGCTTCGCTTAATTGTTGAATTAACGGTACAGTTTAAACGGACGAATTCTTCATTTATCAACGTATCCTGAAGCTTTATATATGTCATTAATTAATTGCAGGCTCAAATTAATGCCATTATCTTCGGCATAATATTTTACAAAATCAGAAAATGGTAAGATCGCATTTCCGAATTTTTCGTCCATTTCCTCTCCGACATCTTGCATACACCTCAGCGACGAAGGGTTATATGATAAGTTTATATTTGGATATATTCGTATTTGGACTGCCTGTATATTTGTAATATCTCGAAGAAAAGTTATATGATATCATTGC
>DATJDT010000352.1:0-2391 GCA_035497275.1 Pedobacter sp. | reverse complement strand
AATCTTCAATGAACCAGGGAAAAATTATATATAAAGTGCTTTTTGCGATTGGTTTGGTATCTTTCTTTATCTCTGGAGGTTTAACTGGTATTTGGTTAGGTAATGCAGCCTTAGATATTAACTTGCACGATACATATTTCGTAGTTGCCCACTTCCACTTGGTAATGGGATCTGCAGCGATTTTTGGCATGCTTGCAGGTGTTTACCACTGGTTCCCTAGAATGTTTGGACGTTTAATGGATAAGAAATTAGGTTATTTGCACTTTTGGGTTACTTTTATCTGTGCTTACTTAGTGTTTTTCCCATTACACTTCTTAGGGTTAGATGGTGTTCCTCGTCGTTATTATGCCTTTACCGAGTTTGAGTTTATGCAAAAATGGTTAACGGTAAACGTACTAGTTACGTGGTCGGCAATTATTGCAGCATTAGCACAAGTAGCGTTCTTGTTTAACTTCTTCTATTCTATTTTTAGAGGTAAAAAATCTACACAGAACCCTTGGGAAGCAAATACTTTAGAATGGACTGCTCCAGTTGAGCGCTTACATGGTAACTGGCCAGGAGAAATTCCAACAGTTTACCGTTGGCCATATGATTATAGCAAGCCGGGAGCTGAAGCTGATTTCATTTCACAAACTACTCCTTTCTCTGAAACTATGAGCTCAAATATGCCACATGATTTCGAAGGAAATGAGGAAGCTGAAGAAATTCAAAAACAATGGGATGCTAAAAACAAACCATCACAAACAGCAGAATAAGCTAGCTAACTAGTTTAAGCATAGTAATAAGGTATCTGCTGAAGTATGTAACTTACATCAGATACCTTATTTTTTTATCTATTACCCATCAAATGATTACTAAATCTGAAAGTAGATTTATTAGATTAAACTTTATAACCATTGTTGTAACACTATTGGTTATTTTGGCAGGTGGAGTAGTACGTAGTACTGGCTCTGGAATGGGTTGCCCCGATTGGCCTAAATGTTTTGACCAATATATACCGCCTACAGATGTTTCTCAGCTACCAGCAAATTACAAAGAGAAGTATGTAGCAGAACGACTTGCTAAGAATGAACGTTTTGCCAAGTACCTCGAAAGTATGGGTAAAGCGGAATTGGCCGATAAGATTAGGCATGATCAAAGCATTACGGTACCTGAAGAGTTTAATGCAGCTAAAACTTGGACAGAATATGTTAATCGTTTAGCAGGTGCGACTTTAGGTGTGTTCTTATTGATAACTGCCGGTTATGCTTTTATTTATCGTAAAACCGCAAAAAGGATACTTGTATTAAGCATCCTGAATATTTTTGTAGTTGGTTATCAAGGTTGGTTAGGTTCAATTGTGGTTTCAACAAATTTAACACAATGGGTAGTTACTGTACATATGCTACTAGCCTTGGTTATTTTGGCAATCGCTATTTATACCTATAACTATGCGAAGCAATTACATAAAGAGCGAAGTGTGATCATGTATCGCATTGGATGGTTAAAATGGTTTTTAGCTTTTACTATTTTAGTAAGTATTGTACAGATTGTATTAGGAACGGAAGTGAGAGAGAGTATTGATGTAATTGCCAAATCCCTTCAATTTACCGGTAGAAATACCTGGATTGCGAAACTTGGCGTAGAATTTTCATACCATAGGGATTTAGCAATATTTGTGGCCATCTGTAACTTTGTAGTTTATAAAATGGTAATTGATCGCTTTAGCGGTAAAGCCTTACCTTTAATGGCTGCTAATTATATTATAGTGGTATTGATTGTTCAGGCGGTAAGTGGGGTTTTACTTGCTTATTTAGCATTACCTCCTTATGCACAGGCGATCCATATTTTATTTTCAACGATGCTATTTAGCTTACAATATTATTTATACCTTTTAGTGTACAGAACATCGACTTATAAACCTAAAACTAATTAAAATTGAGACAGTTTTTTGCCGACTTTTCTAAATTGATCAAGTTCAGACTAACATTTTTGGTTGTGTTCTCGGCGTCGGTTACTTTTTTAATCGGATCTAGAATTCAAATAGAGAGAGGAATAGTAGAAGGCATTAATTGGTCTAATTGGTTAATTTTGATTATTGGTGGCTTCTTGGTAACAGGTGCTGCTAATTGTTTTAATGAGATTATTGAGGTCGACTTAGATAGGCTAATGACTAGAACCAAGGATAGGCCCATGCCTGCTGGTAGAATGACTACAGGACAAGGATTGGTGCTAGGCTTGATTATGGGGATTGCTGGTACTTCACTGTTGGTGAAGTTAAATCTAGAGACAGGCTTGTTATCTGTTTTCTCTATTTTATTATATGCCTTTGCTTATACGCCTTTAAAACGTAAATCTCCTATTTCGGTATTTGTAGGTGCCATACCGGGTGCTTTGCCACCACTTATTGGC
>DATJDT010000351.1:0-2949 GCA_035497275.1 Pedobacter sp. | reverse complement strand
GTTCATTTTAGCCTCGTGGTTTATGGTTCGTTCTAATCTCTAAAATCGTAACAATTTTCAAAATTAGTATTAAATATGTGGGGTACATAAGTATTTATATTAATTCACTTATTCATAACACAGTGTTATTAGATACTTGGGGCAACCGTAACTTATAACGTAAGACTTATATTTATGACGTATAACTTATAATTATACGTCATAAGTAAAAATTACGCCATCTGATGACATAAAATTATAATTATAAGTTACGTCATAAGTCAGCTGGAATTTCACAAAATATTGAAAATTCTTAGCGGTTTCTGCGTCCTCCTCAGTCACCGATATTTAAAATATAATTAAGTTTGACTATTTCGGTTTAAATTTTAAAATGAAAAAGGCAGTTTTACCTAAACCAAAGGTGAGTTATCAATCAGTGTGTTTTCAATTGAAATTAATCATTAGAGATTGGAATGGAGCTCAATAAATAATTTGTTATTTTAAGAAAAGGAAAGCTCGCGTTGGATTTACTCTAACAAAGGATATCATTCTACTGCGGTCAGCGCTGGGTCAAAACCCGTGGCAGTTAGGGGATGAAAGATGGACTGACGTGATTGCCGAGCTAAACCAAAAACTTGTCGGTGGTGGGATGACCGTCCGAACGGTTAAAAACAGAGTGAATTTGCTATTGAAACGGTACAACGAGCAACAACTGGAAACCACGTAAATAGAAAAATACTGCAAGTGAATCAAATCCACTAATGCGATGATGATTCTTTAATTTTGCATATTTATTTATCACAGAACTGGAACTGAAGAACAACAAACTGATCGAGGTTCTCTTCTTAAAGAAATATCCAAAATTGTGGAAAATGAAAAGGCTGCCATCAATCTAAAGATTGGAGCAGAAGATTCAGATTTAGAAGTCGATCTTAATGATTTCCCAGTTTTTGATGAGAAAGAGGTCAAAGAGGCTGAGATGTTGAACAAAGTTTCAAAGGATGCTTCAAAAAACAGAAAACTCGAGCGCGTTCAGGCAGATGTAGAAAGGGATTTGCTTCTTGATGGTAATTTAAATTATCAAAAACATCCAGCTATGTATGAAATGTAACACTGTGATAACATTATTTCAGAAGCGCCTGCGCCAGTAGTTCGGAAAAAGCGGAAAATGAGCTTGGAAGACGAATTGATTCAAAAACGCCAAGAGCATGAAATGATGATGGAAATGAAAAAATTGGAATTAGAAAAAGAGCGCCTCGAATTAGAAAAGCGAAAAGAAGCTAGACTGGAAGAAGAAGGGCGACGTCGGGATCAAATTGCCACATCACAAATTGAAATGCAGAGTCAAATGTTTATGATGATGAATAGAATTTTAGATAAATAAAATTTATTGATTTATTTATGCCGATATAAATTAAAGGTTATCATTAGTTCATTAAATACTCTTCAATAGTGGGAATCTCACTTCCAAAAATATCCGAGACTTGATTTCTACCTCTAATACAACTCTGACAGTTTACTAGTAGGGCGGCGACATGGTACATTTCTTTTAAAGGGGACAAATACATACGTTGGGTTTTGTGGAAATCCAGAAACGCAAATTGTTGAATAATTTTCCCAAAACCATATTCCACGCTAACTCTGAGCGCTGACATTTGAGAATTAAAATCCTTTTGTACCTGGCTTAGCACAGCGTGATTTTTGTAGCCAACTTTGATAAATTTTTGATTCGAATATCCAGGATCACCGTAAACTGCAAACCATGTACCATCACTGTTAACTAAAAATGTTTGCATTTCGTCCAAAACTTTGCTTAGGTGCACAATAGCTGCATCGTGCCTTCGACCAATGTATGGGCCGTCTAGCCGTCCAATTAACCCATTCGGAAGGACTATGCTTTGGTATTTCAGTACGTGATGTTTTTTGTATCCGCTATACAAGTGCTGTTGGTTGTACTTTGGACGACAAACGAATCGAGCTGTTCCATCGATGAAGCCGATGATATTTGGGTAAAGTGATCCAGATTTTGAGGCGTCCTGAATGTAATGGAAGTATATATATCTAAATACTTCGGGCTAAAAGTTTATACGAAATCTTATAATAAAATTATTACGTCCGCTAACTGTTGAAGCTTCTCTCTGGATAAATATGGTTGTGAAAGTCTGCTTAGTCGGCATCCGTGTTTTTGGTAGAGAAATTTGACCATGTAGTTGAAGATCTGGGAAATGCTAGACTCATCTCGATTAAAAATAGGAACTAAATCACTGAGCCGATTCGGATATGCTAGTCGCCTTAAAGTGATGCATAGTCCCTCAAGACCTAGATAAATTAAGTGTTTATCACTAGCGCTGATTAAGTATTTTTTAAATATTTGACCAACCTGAAAACTTTACACGATTCTTCAAGCGACAGAATCTTGGCACTTGAAGGTACTTTAAGAGCTGATTAATTTCTTCTTGGCTGAACCGGAAGTTCAGCAAACACTCGTCGTGCGTGAATGACGAAATTTTGAACGGTTGACGTCTGTAATGCATGCGAGGATTTTTGTTTGTTAACAATTTTCTCAAACTTAAGTATCCTCCCAAAGTAATAGAACCAGTTAGGTATATCCTCTGCAACCCTTTTACTAAAATAACAATAAAGAAGTTTAATTTCTAAGTATTAGAAGTTTTTATAAAATTTAAAATACCTGTTATTTTCCCCATTATTATGAGAAAAATATTGATTCGTAATGTTTAAAATACGAAAAAATTAACCGATCGTTTTATAAAAATTTTGGACAAATTTAGTGCTGCCCCAAGTGACATGTGACTTATTACATAAAACATATGACTTATAAATTATATGTTATACGTTATATGTCATACGTCATAAGTTACGGTTGCCCCAAGTATCTATTTATATACAGCTACATATGCACTTATCAGCAAGTTAGTCATGCTCTGATTATAGCTTAATACTAAAGTAATA
>DATJDT010000350.1:0-9931 GCA_035497275.1 Pedobacter sp. | reverse complement strand
TAAAAAGAACAAAAGTTACGGTGCTTACGAGCTTCGTCAAACCAGTGCAGCAAATACTACTAAATCACTCCTTATTGCATCTGCGGTATTTATCCTGCTTTTCATGGCGCCAAAAATTTACGCTTTGATCGCTGGAATGGTACCTGAACCTCCTCCTGAAAAAATGACGGAGGTAGTTATGCAACCACCACCACCACTTGACGAAAAAGTACAACCACCTCCACCGGTTGAACCACCACCACCTAAAACGGATCAATTGAAGTTTCCACCTCCAATTGTAAAACCAGATGAAGAAGTGCGTGATGAAGAACCGCCTAAGGCAGAGGATTTGAAAGTTGCAGATCCTGGTCAGAAAACAATCGAAGGCGATCCGAATGCGGAGATTGTGCAGATTGCTCCAGCAGGTGAAGGACCAAAACAGGCAGTAATCGTAGAGGATAATACCATTTATCAACACACGAGTATGGAGAATCCACCAACATATCCAGGTGGTATCCAGAAGTTTTACGACTGGTTAGGAAATACAATTAAGTATCCTGCAATGGCGAGTGAAAATAATATTCAGGGCACGGTGTATGTTTCATTTACGATTGAAAAAGACGGCACCTTGACTGACGTGAAGGTCGACGGTCGTAAATTGGGATATGGCTTGGACGAAGAGGCTACCCGTGTGTTGAAATTAAGCAAGCGTTGGAACCCTGGTATGCAGAATAGTAAACCAGTTAGGGTAAAATATAATATCCCAGTTAAATTCTCAATGCCACAATAAGCATGTTTAATTTAAATTTTTTTAAACAGAAATCGCCTCAACAGCGATTTCTGTTTATTTTAGGGCTTACCATGCTTCTCTTATATTTTGGAATTGGTGTAGTTCTTATATTTACGAATATATTACCCTTAGACCCAGATAGGTTTCCAAAACAATATCAAATAGCATTTGGCGTTGTTTTAATATTGTATGGAGCAATCAGGTTTACCAGGTTAATTAACCAGAAAGATTCAGATTAAATGAAGTACTTGAGTTTAGTATTGGTTTTTTTTGCGTTTCTTTCATGTAATCGAGGTAAAAAAGCAAATTCAGTTGCCGATAGTAGAACGACAGGTAAGGCCACCTTGTTAGTGGATGAGTCTTTTTCGCGCGTATTAGATGATCAGATTGAAGTTTTTAGCTATGATTATCCGGATGCAAAAGTAACGACCATCCTAGGAAATGAGGCTGAAATTTTACCTAAGCTATTAAATGGTAAGGAAAGAATAATCATTCTCTCGCGCATGCTTAAACCTAGTGAAGAATACTATTATAAGCAAAAGCAAATTCCCATTTTTACTGATCGATTTGCAATAGATGGTATAGCATTGATTACCCATAGAGATAATATTGATAGTGTAATTACAGCAAATGAAGTTTTTGATGTTTTTAAGGGGAAAAATAATAAAAGGAAGCTTGTTTTTGACAATGCAAATTCAAGCACAATAAGATACTTTATAGATTCGGCAAAAATTACCAGCTTACCTAAATCAGGCATCTATACCTTGAACAATAATAGCGAAGTTATTAAGTACGTAGCTGAGCATAAAGATTATATTGGAGTAGTAGGAGTTAATTGGTTATTAAAAGATAAAGGTGACAATTTGACGTATTTGTCACAGGTTAAGACGATGGGAGTCAAAGGTTTGCCTGGTAAAGAAGGGGGTGATAATTTTTATAAACCTACCCAAGGAAATCTAATTAATGGCATTTATCCTTTTTTAAGAAATATTTATATTATAAATTGCGAAGGTAAAAATGGTTTAGGCACAGGATTTGCAAATTGGTTAAATAGTCCGCGAGGACAGTTAATCGTACTTAAATCTGGACTAGGTCCACATAAGATGATGTCAAGAGATTTTAATATTAAATAAAAATTACTATATTTAAACTAAAGAAATAGTTTTGCTGTTAACAGAACCATAAAATTAACAATAAATTACAGCTAAATATTTCAATTTAAAAAACAAATGAAGACGATGAAAATGATTAAGAAAACAATAGCCTTTACATTAGGCTTAGTAATGATGGGAGGAGCTGCCTCATTTGCTCAGAGTTTAGCTGATGCTAAGAAGGCCATAGATGCAGAGCAATATCAAAAAGCTACATCTATGCTTAAAACTTTGGTAAATTCAGATCCGAAAGAAGGGGACATATATTTTAGTTTAGGTAATGTATACTTGCTTAATGAAGAAATTGACTCGGCAAAGGCGATATTTTCAAAAGGAACAACAGCAGATCCTAAAAATGCTTTAAACTATGTTGGGTTAGGTCATGCTGATTTGTATGGAGGAAACACAGCTGGTGCAAAAGTTAATTTCGATAAAGCAATCGAATTAGGTAAGAAAGATTATAAAACCTATATGTACATAGGTAAAGCTTATTTCGAGCAACCGAAACCTGATTTTGATGCAGCATTGCCAAATTTGACCAAGGCAGATGAGTTGGAAACAAAGGATAAAGATCCTGATGTTTTTATTGCTTTAGGTGATTATTGGGCCGCTCAAAGAAAAAATGGCCCTGCTTATGAAAAATATCTGTTAGCAACAGACATCGATCCAAATATTAAAAGGGCAAAGGTGCAAATTGCAAACATGTTTAATCAGACAGATGGGTTTACTGAGGCAGAAAATAAAGTAAAAGAGGTAATTGCCGCAGATCCTAATTATGGCCCTGCTTATCGCGTGTTAGCAGAGATAAATTCAAGATGGTCATTCCGTGATGCAGCTGTTTCTAAAGCTAAACGTGAGGAGTCATTAGTGAATATGAAGAAATATTTAGATTTGACAGATAAGTCTTTTGAGTCGAGATATCGTTACGCACAGTTTTTAGTATATGCTGAAGACTGGGCGACTTTAGCAACTGAGGTAGCTAAATTACAAACGGATCCTAATAATCCGAAGAACTTCGTAATTAACCGTATGCAAGGTTATTCAGCAGTGGAAAATAAAAACTTCGATAAGGGTGTTCAAAGTCTAACTAAATTATTTGCTAATCCAGCAGATGCTTCGCGTATTATTGCAGGGGATTACCTATATTTAGGTAATGCATATCAAGGTATGGGTAATGATAGTTTGGCATTGGTAAATATAACCAAAGGGGTAGAACTTGATACCACTAAAGCTGAGGCATTAGCCGCTTTGGGTAAAACGCTATTCGATGCTAGAAAATATGGTAGAGCAGCAGAAGCTTACAAAAAAAGTATAGATCTTAATTCGGCAGACTTAAACATAGCGAATAGCTATTTTTATTTAGGCTATTCTACCTATTTTGCTTATGCTGATTTGCTTAAGGCAGGAAAGAATCCAGATAAAAATGTGTTAATAGAAGCTGATAGCGCATTTTCAAAAGTAAATCAATTAGCTCCAGGGCACGATATAGAGACCGCTTATTTATATAGAGCACGTATCGGGAAATTATTGGACAATACAGAAAGCCCTGCCGGTTTAGCGGTTCCGCATTATTTAAAATTTATTGAAACAGTTACTGTAACGAGACCTGAGAAGGCTAGTACACCGCTAAACATAAAGAATCTAATAGAAGCCTATAATTGGTTTGGTTCATATTATTCTAGTTCTGATAAAGAGAAGGCTAAAGAATATTTAAATAAAACTTTAGCACTCGACCCTCAGAATGCGTATGCTACGTCCTCTTTAAAGATTTTAAATACTCCTTCGCCTAGTCCGAAGAAGTAGTAGACGTAAGAAGTTAAGATTTCAAATAATAAGAAGGCAGGGTTTGTAATCCTGCCTTCTTATTATTTGAAACCTTTTGACTTTATTATTTAATCTTTAAACGACTATAGGGCAATTCCCCTCGCATGTTGCTGTTTTTTGTACTCATTCTCTTTCATTAATATCAAATAACTAGCGATTCTTGTTTGAAATTTCTATTGTTGAATTTCATCGCCATAAAATAGTTTTATTTCTGATTTCGTGAGTAATGTGTCCATTACCCTGAATGAATACCATTACTGTAACTGAATAATTCTTTATTTAATAAATAGATTGATGCCTTATTTTACTCAGATTTGAATTGTATGCTGTTTAATTTAGTTTCCATCTGTTCAATTTGGGCGCGCTGTAATAATAAGGTTTCTCTCAATGTGTCCAATTCGCTTTTATTAATGAAAACAAGAACATCGTCCTTGTTTTTACCTTCTTCAAGAAAAACTTCAGTTGGTAACCTTAAAATCTTAGCGATTTGGTTTAATCTTTCGAAGGTGATATTAATTGCTCCTGATTCTATTCTCTGGTAAGTGCTTTGGGTAACACCCAGTTGACTCGCTAAATACTCTTGAGAATAGCATCGCTCATTTCGATATTTACGAATATCATCACCTAATCCAATGTTTTTTAATTCATTTCGAGTTAATTTTTCCTTCTTAAAAAAATTTGAAATCATAATCAATTTATTAACAAATTAAAATAATAATTATTTCATTAAATTCATGCATAATTATATGCTTAGAATATAAGACAGATTTGTATTTACATTCTTAAATTAGATTAGTTCACGGGAGTTCCTATAAAATTGTAAATCTAAATCTAATGTAAATGAAAAAATTAACTTTAAAGTTAAATGCCTTTAGCCAAGGTGAGGTGCTTACAAGAGCGCAATTGAAAAAAGTAGTTGGGGGTAATGGGTCAGGATTTGAAGATGGCTGTATTGAGACTCCATGTCCAGCAAATCAGATGTGCTGCCCTTTTATTAGACAAAGCAGCGTTTATTATGATTGTGCAACTGCTGTACTAATGCCTGATGGTGAGTTTGAATGTCCCCCATCTCCATAAATAGGTCTGGATGTGACTAGGGAATAGCTAGCATTAAGAGAAGGCAGGGTTTGTAATTCTGCCTTTTTCTTTTAATTTTGCATAAAATAATAAAAAATGGAAACCCAAAGCACAGCACAAGATTTTTTACCTATCCTATTTCAGGTAATCGTAGCATTAGGATTTGTAGTGGTTACTTTGTTTGCAACGCACTTTTTAGGTCCAAAACGTAAAACTAATGATAAACTTTCTACATTCGAAGCGGGGATAAAAGTTGTCGGGAATGCTCGTCAACCTTTTTCCATTAAATACTTTTTAGTAGCTATTTTATTTGTTCTATTTGATGTGGAGGTTATTTTTATGTATCCTTGGGCTGTTAATTTTAGAGAATTAGGTTGGAATGGCATTATTGAAATGTTCATTTTTATGGGCACATTATTATTGGGCTTTATTTACATTCTCAAGAAAAAAGCATTAGACTGGAATTAATCAGGTTTATGATTTTCAGTTTGAACGAGCTATTTATTTAGAATTGTTCTAAATGCCAATCCTGTCATCAATTTACTTTTAAAATATCGTAAATTTGCTGCTTATTCTGTATTGGAATAAGCATTTTTTGTTTACAAACATGAGTGAAATTAATATAGTTGATGCGCCACCGGGCATAGAAGGCTCAGGTTTTTTTGCCACTAACCTGGATAAGGTAATCGGTTTGGCTCGTTCACATTCATTATGGCCATTGCCTTTCGCAACTTCTTGCTGCGGTATTGAATTTATGGCAACCATGGGTTCACATTACGATTTTGGTCGTTTTGGCGCAGAAAGATTAAGTTTTTCTCCTCGTCAGGCCGATCTTTTAATGGTAATGGGTACAATAGCTAAGAAGATGGGACCTGTTTTAAAGCAGGTTTATCTGCAAAAGGCTGAGCCTCGTTGGGTAATTGCTGTTGGTGCTTGTGCTTCTAGTGGGGGTATTTTTGATACTTATTCGGTACTACAAGGCATTGACGAAATTATACCAGTTGACGTATATGTTCCAGGTTGTCCGCCACGTCCAGAAGCTATTTTGGATGGTTTCGGTAAAATACAGGAATTAGTGAAAAACGAATCGGGCAGAAGAAGATATTCTGATCAATACAAACAAATGCTAGCATCATACGGAATAGAATAATGGCTAAAGCAACAAATACAGAACTCATTGATTTGCTTGGCGAAAAGTTCGGCGAACAATTATTTGACGTAACAGAGCCTTATGGTTTGCTTACTTTTTCTACTACTAAAGATAGATTAATAACGGTCTTGTCTTTTTTAAAAGAGAACGGAAAGATCAATTTTAATTTTTTAACTGATTTAACTGCAGTTCACTATCCAGAGAAAAACGAAATTGCAGTGGTTTACCATTTGCATAGCATGGTGAGCGGCATAAGAGTAAGGTTGAAAGTATTTCTAAAAGAGAATGACCCTACTATCCCAACTGCATCTACGTTATGGAATTCGGCAAATTGGATGGAGCGAGAGACCTATGATTTTTTTGGGGTTAAATTTGAAGGTCACCCTGATTTAAGAAGGATTTTGAATATGGACGAATTAGGCGTGTTCCCGATGCTTAAACAATACCCTTTAGAAGATCCAAATAGAGTAGATAAAAAAGATGAATACTTTGGTAGATAAACATAAATGAAACACAATCAGCCAATATATACAGATAACGACCCTCAGAACGAGCTGGTAACCTTAAATTTAGGTCCAACCCACCCTGCAACACATGGTGTTTTTCAAAATGTGTTACAGCTTGATGGAGAGCGTATTGTAAGTGGTGTGTCTACCATTGGATACATACACCGTGCCTTTGAAAAAATTGCTGAACATCGCCCATTTTATCAAATCACACCATTAACCGACCGTTTAAACTATTGTTCGTCACCAATTAATAATATGGGATGGCATATGACGGTTGAAAAGTTATTGAATATCCAAATTCCTAAACGTGTAGATTATCTCCGGGTAATTATCATGGAACTGGCAAGGATATCTGATCATATTATCTGCAATACGATCATTGCCCAAGATACAGGTGCAACCACCACTTTCCTTTATTTGTTTCAATTTAGAGAACATATTTACGAAATCTACGAAGAAATTTGTGGAGCACGTTTAACGACTAACGTTGGGCGCATTGGGGGGTTGGAAAGAGATTTTAACGACATCGCTTTTGCAAAAATCAATAAATTTTTAAAAGAGTTCCCTGTTGCTTTAAGAGAGTTTGAAAGTTTGTTAAACCGTAACCGTATTTTTATAGATCGAACAGCTGGTGTGGCTGAGGTTAAACAAGAAACTGCCTTAAGTTTTGGGTGGACCGGTCCATTGCTACGTGCTACTGGAGTAGATTACGATGTACGGGTGAGCGAGCCTTATTCTTCTTACCAAGATTTTGATTTTGAAATTCCTGTAGGTACCAGCGGAGATATATATGACCGTTATTTGGTGCGTAATGAAGAAATGTGGCAAAGTGTGAGAATTATTGAACAAGCTTTAGAGAAAATAAAATCTGAGCCTAAAGGTGTTTTCCACGCCGACGTACCTGAATTTTATTTGCCAGGAAAAGAAGAAGTTTATAATAACATGGAAGCCTTAATCTATCACTTTAAGATTGTGATGGGAGAAATTGATGCTCCAAAAGCTGAAGTTTACCATGCTGTTGAAGGTGGTAATGGTGAATTAGGTTTCTATTTGATAAATGATGGCGGTAGAACACCTTATCGTTTACATTTCAGACGCCCAAGTTTTATTAATTATTCGATGTTTGCCAAAATGAGTGAGGGTATGCTATTATCAGATGCCATCATTAACATGAGTAGTATGAACATTATTGCCGGAGAATTAGATGCTTAAAGTAGAAGAACAACAACCTGTGACATTTTCATCAGCTTTGCTAGCCAATTTTGATGAAATTGTAAAGCGCTATCCAGTAGGGAAACAGAAGTCGGCATTATTGCCACTTTTACATTTGGTGCAAGCCGAATATGGTTGGACGAGCGTGCCTGCCATGGATAAAGTTGCCGAATATTTAAATATTGAACCAATTGAAGTTTATGAAGTTGCATCTTTTTATAGCATGTACTTTTTACAACCAAAAGGAAAATATGTATTGGAAGTTTGCCGTACAGGACCTTGCTGTTTAGTTGGTGCAGAAAAAATAATGAGCCATATCGAAGGTAAATTAGGAGTTAAAGAAGGTGAAGTTACGGAAGATGGTTTATTTAGCTGGAGAGGAGTTGAGTGTTTAGCTGCCTGTGGGTATGCACCCGTGCTTCAAATAGGACCCGAATATACTTTTTATGAAAATTTAACTGAGCAATCGGTTGATGATTTGATAGACAATTTACGCAAGAAATAATGTCACGTAAACTATTACTCGAACATATAAATGTGCCCGGCATTAATACGCTAGAGGTATATCGCCAAAAAGGTGGATATCGTGCCGTTGAAAAAGCGATTAAAACTTTAACCCCTGACGAAGTGGTGGAAGAAGTAAAAAAATCGGGTTTACGCGGCAGAGGCGGTGCCGGTTTCCCAACCGGGATGAAATGGAGTTTTTTGGCTAAGCCCGAAGGTGTTGCACGCTATTTAGTGTGTAATGCTGATGAGTCTGAGCCAGGAACTTTTAAGGATAGGTATTTGATGACCTATATTCCCCATGCTTTAATTGAGGGAATGATCGTATCTAGTTTTGCATTGGGAGCAAATACTTCCTATATATATGTGCGTGGCGAGATGATGCCTCAAATCCGTATTCTGGAAAAAGCAATAGCAGAAGCTAAGGCAGCTGGCTTTTTAGGGAAAAACATTTTAGGATCGGGCTATGATTTAGAGTTATATGTTCAACCTGGTGGTGGCGCTTATATCTGTGGTGAAGAAACCGCATTATTAGAATCATTAGAAGGTAAAAGAGGTAATCCTCGTATTAAGCCACCTTTTCCGGCAATTGCAGGATTGTATGGTTGCCCAACTGTAGTAAATAATGTTGAGTCGATTGCTGCTGTTGTTCCAATTATTAACGACGGTGGTGATGAATATGCGAAAATTGGTATTGGTAGAAGTACAGGTACAAAACTAATATCAGCTTCTGGAAACTTGGTTAAACCAGGAGTTTATGAAATTGAATTAGGATTACCAGTTGAAGAATTTATCTATTCAGATGAATATTGTGGGGGTATCGCAAATGGCAAAAGGTTAAAAGCTACTGTAGCTGGAGGATCTTCAGTGCCTATTTTACCTGCAAATCTTACCTTAAAGTATGCTAATGGTGAACCACGTTTAATGAGTTATGAATCACTTTCTGAAGGCGGTTTTGCTACTGGAACAATGTTGGGTTCGGGTGGGTTTATTGCATTTGATGAAGATCAATGTATTGTAAGGAACACCTGGAATTTCTCTCGCTTTTATCACCATGAAAGCTGTGGACAATGTTCGCCTTGTAGAGAAGGTACAGGTTGGTTGGAGAAAGTATTACATAGGTTAGAATACGGACATGGAAAAATGAGTGATATCGATTTACTTGTTGATGTGTCTAAAAAAATAGAAGGAAATACAATTTGTCCATTAGGAGATGCAGCGGCATGGCCAGTTGCAAGTGCCATAAGACATTTTAGAGATGAGTTTGAATGGCATGTAAAAGAGCCAGTTAAAAGCTTGACTAGTAATTATGGATTGGCAGATTATGCTAAACCAATAGAGAAAAAAGTGGAAGAAGTTAAACAGGATAATCTTTAATCATGGCTGACTTAATGAAAGTAACGATAGATGGGATTACAGTAGAGGTAGCGCCCGGAACAAGCATTCTTAATGCAGCAAGGCAAATTGGAGGAGATATTGTGCCACCTGCCATGTGCTATTATTCTAAACTAGAAGGTAGCGGTGGAAAATGCCGTACCTGTATTGTGAAAGTAAGCAAAGGTTCTGAAAAAGACCCTCGTCCGATGCCAAAACTAGTTGCCTCTTGCCGTACTACGGTTATGGACGGAATGGAGGTGCAGAATATCACTTCTCCAGAAGTACTTGAAGCTAGAAGTGGTGTGGTAGAGATGTTATTGATCAATCACCCGTTAGATTGCCCAGTTTGTGATCAGGC
>DATJDT010000349.1:0-3361 GCA_035497275.1 Pedobacter sp. | reverse complement strand
GTTACTTTGCCCCTATTTGGGCATTGCTTTTACCCTTTATTATAATTTACTTTGTCACTAAAAACTCGCTTACTTTGTTAATTGATCAAGCTGGAGTTACCTACCAGTATTGGCCATTTGCTAAGAAAAGAACAATTTCTTGGACAGCAATCGATAAGATTTATCTTAGAAAATATGACGCCTTGGGCGAATATGGTGGTTGGGGTGTAAAACATCGGCTATGGTTTAAATTTAATGACAAGGGCTATATTTTTAATGATCAAAATATAGGTTTGCAGTTAGAGTTAACCAACCATAAAAAAATTCTTTTTAGTACTGGCAAAGCAAGTGAACTTAACCTCTTTCTAATTAATTTAAAACGAACAACCAACATAGGAGCTATTGAAACCGATGTCAGAGAAAGATAAAAAAGCCTTTGTGTTACGTATAAACCAAATACTGCTTAAAGAAATTGAGCAATGGGCTGCTAGTGAGTTTAGAAGCACCAATGGGCAAATAGAATTTCTTTTAAATGAGGCGGTAAAGGGCAAGAAAAAGAGTAAGTCTAGGATTAAATAGGAACGTAGGATTATAGGATTGCCTGATTAATGCTATATTTGCCGCACCAAATATTAGAGAAAGACATGAAAGACGTAGTAATTATAGCTGCCGTTAGAACACCTATTGGCAGTTTTGGCGGGTCACTTGCCTCATTTTCAGCTACCCAACTAGGGGGCTTTGCAATTAAAGCAGCTATTGAAAAAGCAGGAATAAAATCAGAAAGCGTTCAGGAAGTATATATGGGTAATGTGTTATCGGCCAACCTTGGTCAGGCACCCGCTACTCAAGCCGCAAAATTCGCAGGCTTGCACGATTTACCCACTACCACAATTAATAAAGTTTGCGCTTCTGGCACAAAAGCAATTATGCTTGCGGCACAAAGTATTGCATTGGGACAAAATGAAATTGTTGTTGCTGGCGGTATGGAAAGCATGAGCAATGTTCCTTATTATTTAGACAAAGCAAGAAATGGCTATCGCCTTGGGCACGGGCAAATTACCGATGGTTTGGTAAAAGATGGCCTTTGGGACGTATACAATGATTATCACATGGGCTCGGCAGCAGAACTTTGTGCTGAAACCTGCAATATTAGCCGAGAAGCACAAGATAATTTCGCAATTGAATCGTATAAAAGAGCACAAGCGGCACAAGCAGCAGGGAAATTTACAAACGAAATAGTGCCAATTGAAGTGAAAGACCGTAAAGGAGAAATCACCTTAATAAGCAATGACGAAGAGCCTCATGCCGTTAAATTTGATAAAATACCTGGACTTAAACCTGTATTCAAAAAAGATGGAACGGTAACGGCGGCAAATGCATCGAGTTTAAATGATGGTGCAGCAGCCCTGGTATTAATGAGTGCGGAGAAAGCAAATGAACTTGGCTTAAAACCCTTGGCAAAAATTTTAGCTTACGCCGATGCGCAACAGGCGCCAGAATGGTTTACAACAGCACCATCAAAAGCAATTCCCTTAGCTTTAAATAGAGCTAATTTAACTTTAGCAGAGGTAGATTATTTTGAAATTAATGAAGCATTTTCAGTTGTATCTCTAGCTAATAACCAAGAGTTAAACCTTACAGCAGAACAAGTTAATATAAATGGAGGAGCAGTTGCAGTGGGACATCCGCTAGGTGCATCTGGTGCTCGGATTGTGGTAACTCTACTTTCTGTTTTAGCACAAAATAATGGCAAAATTGGCGTAGCTGGCATATGCAACGGGGGTGGCGGTGCAAGCGCAATAGTTATTGAAAATCTGCGTTAATATTTATGGTTAAACAATTTATGTTGCTAGTTGTAATTGTATGCTGTGCATTCAAAGCGGACGCGCAGCATACTTACAATCTCAATAATACCCCTCAATTAAACAAATATCAAGATTCTTTGCTGATTTTAAGCGAAGAGACATTTGCAGCGCAGGAGGATTTTTCCCGATTAGAAAAAAATGCTGCCTTCATTAAAAAGTTCATTACAACGCTTAAAATTACCGGGTCGTTCAATTATGGTTTCGATTCTCTTAAAAGAATATCCATTTTAAAAGCAACAGACAACTCGTTTAGGATTATCACTTGGTTTATTCCATTAAATGATGGCACCTATCGTTATTACGGAACTATACAAATGGCCACTAATGATGGGGCACTAAAGCTATTTCCCCTTAATGACGCTACAAATACTATATCAGACCCTAACGCCTTAACCACTCATAAAAACTGGCTAGGTGCTCGTTATTATGAGATAGTACCCGTGGTGGTAAATGGAAAACAACCTTATTATATTTTATTAGGCTGGAAGGGCAACACCTCAAAAACCTCCAAAAAAGTAATTGAAGTATTATCATTTGACAAAAATGAGCCCGTATTTGGCAGAAATATATTTGAAACCGAAAAAAATAAACCACTTAGAAACAGAGTAATTTTCGAGTACAGCAAGAAAAATGCGATGACCTTAATCTGGGACAAGAAAGTAAACATGATTGTTTTTGATCATTTAGTGCCTTACGAGCCAAACATGATTGGTAAATTCGAGTTTTATGGTAGCGATTTAACTTTCGATGCCTATAAAATTGCATGGGGTAAATTATCAATTTCTGAAAATGTGGCATTAAAAAATGAAGCCACACTAAATGAAGATCTATACAGGGCACCCAAAAAAGCCTCTGAAGTAATTATAAATCCTAACAACTAATAGGTATAAAATAGTTACGATGAAATACGAATAAACTTCTTTAATTTGCATATTAAACTAAACACACATACACACTAAATTAAAAAGATGGCAAATGAAATTAATAGCCTAAGTCAAGATCAGGCACTTGACCAGCATCTTATCGAAAATGATGTAGAAACTTCCAAGATCATTAATCACCCTGTGGGACTATTTGTACTTTTCTTTACAGAAATGTGGGAAAGGTTTAGTTACTATGGAATGCGTTCATTGCTCGTCTTATTTTTAGTAAGCGAATACGCAAAAGGTGGTTGGCAATGGGAACGTCAAGATGCATTAGATCTTTATGCCTGGTATACAGGTTTAGTTTATCTTACACCAATTGTAGGCGGTTTAATAGCGGACAGAGTTACCGGATATAAAAAAGCAGTCATCATGGGTGGTATTATCATGACAATGGGACATGCAGCAATGGCAATGGAAGGATTTAGCACTAATTTCTTTTATGCTGGTTTATTTTTAATGATTACAGGAAATGGATTATTCAAACCAAATATTTCTTCGTTGGTTGGTAAATTATACCCTGCAATTAGCGATAAGAAAGATTCTGCGTACGCCATTTTTTACATGGGTATCAATTCCGGCGCATTCTTAGGA
>DATJDT010000348.1:0-9222 GCA_035497275.1 Pedobacter sp. | reverse complement strand
CAACAAACGGAAAAGGATAAAAGTACATCCTATTATTGAAAGCATTCTTATTCAGCAAAACCTCAGTCCAGTTGATGGCATTTCCAGTTAATACCGGCACATTCCCAATAATATCGTTATTCAGCTCATCAGATTTCCAGCGTCTTAAATCAAAAAAACGGTGACTTTCAAAGGCAAGTTCGACTGAGCGTTCGCGTCTTACTTTTTGTCTAAAGTCTCCCACAGTGATGCCTTGCGTAACTAATGGCATCTTTACTGTAGTCCGATTTCTAATCGCATTAATTGCTGCAATAGCTTCGGCAGTAGGGCCTTCCGACTCATTAATTGCTTCAGCAAGATTTAAGTAAATCTCTGCTAACCTAATATAATGCCATTTTTGCCCAGTAACATTCCCATTTTGTGGAACCCCTTTACGCATAAAGACACCAGTTATTGTTCTGGCATTATAATCTGAACCACCTGGATATAGTTCCATGATAAAGCCTTTGAACACATCTCCATTTTTCACTACATTATATCCCAATCTTGGGTCTCTGTTAGCGAATGGATTAGCTGGATTATAATTTGAACCAGGTTCATCAATTGCCTTTCCAGTACTAGTTTCGTATAATGCAACTTGATTGCCCGTAACTGCAAAGGTGAAAAACCCAGGATTACCTGCTCTTCCTGGAACGAAGTTATTGGCTACATAGGGGAAATTTTGTCTGTACCAGATAATTTCTTTATTGTTGGCTTCGCGACCAGCAGTAAAAAGATTTGGGTAACTGTTGTATAGCTCATGAGCATTACCGTTTGTTACATTTAGTGCAAAAAATTCACGAGCCGCATCAGCAGCAAGTTTCCATCTATGAGGGTCTGAATCTCCATAAGAAATTAATTTATTTGTTTCAGTACCGTTGAATAGTGGGCTCGCGGCATATAACAATAGTCGGCTCTTTAGTGCCACTGCTGCTGCTGCAGTTGCCCGCCCACGATCATTATCCGAAGAAGGAAACCATATTAGATCAGCTTTCGCAGCTGCTAAATCTGCTAAAATAAAATCAACCGTTTCTTTAAAAGTTGCTCGTTTAACACTCTTTTTTAGTTCTTCAAAGCCAGCAATATCAGTTAAAGTACTTACTTCTGTAACCTCCGTAACTAGTGGTACTCCTCCGTATCTTTTTAACAATTCAAAATAGAAAAATGCTCTCAAAAATCTCGCTTCAGCAAGAAATTGCTTTTTAACATTAGGATCAAACGTCATCAAGTTCTGATATTTCATCATCAGGTTGCAACGACGTATTCTAGTATATTGACTAACATACAGCCCTCCCAATCCTTCTTCAAGAGATGGACTTTGTGAATTAATACTTCCATTAATCCATGCTTGTCCTGCATCAAATATAATTGGATCTGAAATTTCATCGCTAAGAGAGGAATAACCCCAATTATTATTGTTTAACAACAAACCCTCGTTATACATGTTAGCGTAAATGTTGGCTAAAAAACCCGATGTGCGTAACTCGTTGTTGAATACAGTTTCTGGAACTAGGTCGAGTTCGTTGGTAGGGTGTGCCAAAAAATCTTTCTTGCAGCCTAATGCTATCAACATAACAAGCATGCAACTATATATAGTTTTGTTTTTCATTACCTTCTAATTAATTTCATGAAATCTAAAGCGTAATATTTACGCCAATATTAAATACACGCTGTTGCGGATAAAACCAAGCACGGCTATTTCTATTTTCGGGATCCAAATACTTGATCGATGACCACGTATAAAGATTAGCTCCATCGATATAAATTCTGGTTCCGCGAAGCCCCACATTTTGTATCAGACTTTTATTAAATGTATATCCTATTTGGGCCTGTTTTAATCGGACGTAAGAGGCTTTTTTCAACCAAAAATCGTTATTTACATAATTGTAATCACCGCCTGCAGGGCTTGAAGCTAGTCTTGGATAAGTTGCTGCTGCAGTGTTTTCAGGCGTCCAGCGATTTAGATGATCTTTTAGCGCCTTACCGGCGTTAAAGAAGGCCCACCCAGCTTCCATGGTCACAAACATTGAGGTGTTGGTACTTCCTTGAAACATGGCGCTGAAATCAAAATTCTTAGCTTTTCCACCAAAACTTAATGCAAACATATATTCCGGACTGGTAGGTTTTCCTATTGGCACCATGTCTAAATTATCTATAACTTTATCGCCATTTTGGTCGATATATTTAAAGTCACCTGGAACTAATTTTCCGCTGGCTGTTTTATCTGGGTATGGTGTTGAATAGCCATCAGCATACCAAGCATCGACTTCTGTTTGGCTATTAAAAAACCCATTCGTAACCAATCCGTATTGCTGATCCACAGAATTGCCTGTGCGATATAACCACGGATAAGGTTGCGTTGGCTCATCGCGATATAAGATTTTGTTTCTTGCAAAACTTGCATTAGCTTTTATCCAATAGTCAAGTTTGCCAATGTGATGACTATGATTCAGCTCAAGCTCAAAACCTTTATTCTCCATTCTTCCAATATTAGCACTTGGAAGATTTGTTGCAACAACCCCTAATATGGAAGGAACGGTACCATAATTAGCTAAAATCTGATCGCGGAGTTCATAGAAAACATCAGCGTTAAAACCAATCTTTCTATTTAAAAACATGGTTTCTATGCCGATATTCGTTTTCTTGGCAACCTCCCACTGTACGTTGATATTACCAAATGCACCTTCATTAAATCCAGAAATGGTATTACTATTTGTTAACCCGAATGCATAGTTTCCTGTGTTTGAATAGGGTCTATTGAAAAAGGCAAATCGATCTACACCTTGATCACTACCAACTTCTCCGTAACTAGCTCTTATTTTTAACAAATCAATGCTTCGCGAATCTTTCAAAAACTTTTCATTGCTAGCTACCCATCCTACAGCATAAGCAGGGAAGAAGCCAAAACGTTTACCTTTTGCGAAATTTTCAGAGCCGTTGTAACCTAGGTTTACTTCCAATAAATAGCGGTTATCATAATCATAAGTTGCACGGGAAGACACTCCCATATATGATCTTGGCCAAAGCGCCACCGTTTGTCGACTAGCATTAAATAATAATAAACCTGTGTAATGATGGTTTCCTTGGTTACCTTTATAATCAATTTTACTTTCAAAATACCAGCGTTTGTTATCCAGTTCATTAGTTTCGCTAAAATTAATCAATGGCTGGTTTACACTACTTCCAGCTCCTCCATAAATATAAGTTCCATCTGGGTTTTTACCCAATAGCGGATAGCGTACAAAATAATTGTTAGGTGGACCTCCTGCAACTGATGTCTTAAAACGATTGCTCGTTTGCGTGTAGGCATTGGTCATCGAAAAGTTGGTACTAAAATTAAGCCCTTTCAAAATATTATCGAGTCCTTGGTTGAGGATCACAGATGCATCGATCGAATTACCATATTCCTTTCTCTCGCCAGAATCGGCCAAATCTGCCAAAACATTATTACCAGCAATACCTGCAGCATCTCTGTCTACCCTTCCATTAGGAAAAGAATAACTTCCATCAGGGTTTAAAACGGGCATGAAATTCGGAGGCATGCGCACTAAGGAACTAAAAATTCTACTCACATCACTGCCTGTTGCATAAGGTGAGTGGCGAAGATCATTCCTTACACCTAAGTTGATTGCTAACTTTGTACTCGACGTGATGTCGAAGTCAAGATTTGATCTAAAGTTATAACGTGTATAGTTTAAATTACCACTAAATTCCGGGTTCTTGATGTAATCTTGTTTATAGGCTCCTCCTTGTGAAAGAAAGCTACCTGAAACGAAGTATTTTACAAAAGAGCTACCACCGGTTATATTAAGATTATATTGTTGCATTAAAGAATTTTTTTTCAAGAATTCTGCTTGCCAATCCACGTCAGGATATAGATATGGATCAAGATGATTTTTATAGCCGTCGAGCATTTCTTGCGTATAAAAGGCAGCCTTTCCTTCATTTGTATACCCTTCATTCTTTAAGGTCGCATATTCATATGAATTAGCAAACTCTGGCAAACGAGTCATTTGTTGTATACTAGTGTTAGCTGTAAAGCTAATGTTTGGCTTTGATTTCTTTCCACGACGGGTGGTGACTAGAATTACTCCATTTGCCCCTCTTATTCCGAAAACAGCAGTAGAAGAAGCATCTTTTAAAATTGTAATATTTTCAACTTCATTCGCATCGATCGTACTAAAACTACGCTCCACACCGTCAACTAAGACTAAGGGATTTGTATTACCGTTATAAGTTCCCTTTCCACGAATTAGCAAAGAAGCAGCATCGGCCCCAGGATTACCACTGGTTTGTTGGGAAATTAAGCCAGGTAATCGGCCTGCTAAAGTATTCGTGATATTGGCAGCTGGAGTTTGTAAAAGATCCTCTGTTGAAACTGACGATAATGATCCAAGCACAGATATTTTTTTCTGGGTTCCATACGCTACTACCGCCACCTCTTCAAGCTTAGCTGCTAAAACTTCCAGCTTGACAGACATATTTTTTGAAACCTTAAGTTCTTGAGAAGCATATCCTATATAGGAAATTATTAAAGTTGCATCCTCTGCTAAATTTTTAAAAATAAATCTCCCCGCTGCATCCGTAACAACAGCTAAAGTAGTTCCTTTAACTTTTACCGTTGCACCCGATATTTCCTTACCATTCTCATCTAAAACGATTCCGTTGACGTCAATAGAGGCCTTATATTCTTCGACTTCGAAGTTTGTTTTTTTCTCCTTGACAATTATCGTTCTACCTTCAATTACATAAATTAAAGGCTGATTAATGAAGCTTTTTTGTAAGACCTCATTTAGCTGCGCCTCCTTTACATCGATAGTAACTGGTCTGGCACTTTTTACCGCATCAGAAACATATACTATATTGAATCCGCTTTGCTTGCCTATCGCTCTCAAGACCTTTTCGAAGGGAGTATTTTCCATAGAAATCGTGACCTTTCTTTGCGCGAAGGTTGAGGCACTTACCTGCAGTAAGGATGTGAGGATCAAAAAAATGGTTAGTTTCATTGCTCTAAGAATTTTATCATTGATACAGCAGGATGAACTGTTCAATTTAAAACCGAAAAATTTCATACATTTGATTAGTTTAGGTTATAAGAAGCCATGCAACAAATTGTTGCCTGTCTTATTTGTTTGGTTAATTTTTGTGATTTCGCAATCGGAATAACCCTCCTGAACTTTTAGCCAGAAGCATTGCACTGCTTCTGGTTTTCTATCAGGATAGTTAGCGTAAAAGTTATCGCATAATTACTACCCTCCTTCCTTCTATTTTATATTTTAATTGACCTGTTGATTCAAAAGCTTTCAATACTTCGGATAACGTCTCTGAACGAGCAATAGAGCCACCCATTTTAACGGTGCTCGGACTACCCTGATAGCTGACGTCGATGTCATACCACCGCTTAAGCTCTTCCATAATCTCCGTTATTTCGTTTTTGTGAAATGAGAAATATCCATTTTTCCAAGCAACAGCATCGGTTGCATCAACTTCCTCGACCTTAAGTTGGTCTCCTGTTAAAACAGCTTGTTGATTCGGCTTTAGTATCCTTTCAATTTGATTTGAGGTAAGCTTTATACTTCCCTCTAAAAGTGTTGTTTTAACTTCGTCGTCTCCGCGATAAGAACTGATATTAAAATGTGTTCCCAGTACCTTAATCTGTTGCTTTTCGCATTCAACTATAAACGGGTGTTGACTATCTTTTGAAATTTCAAAATATGCTTCCCCTTCCAGCTTAACATGCCGCTTTCCATCAACGATTAATCCAGTTGTATACGATAGACTTGAAGCAGCATTTAACCAAACTTTTGATTTATCGGGTAGCACTACCGTATAAGTTTCGCCATTGTTAGTAGAGAGTGTATTTATCTCGTTACTTGTTTTAGTACCGCTAATCTTATAAACTAGCTCTCCGTTAGCAGCCTTGACCACAATAATTCCAGCTTCATTTACAATCTGCCCTTCTTTAGCATCTGTCAGTTTAATACGCCTGCCATCGGCCAATGTTAATGTTGCCCCTTCCCCACCTGGTTTGATATCTTGTGGAATGGTTGCTACTTCACTTGTTTCGTGCACACTAAACCTATAAACATAAATTCCTGACAACATAACAATGACAATTGCCGCAGCTGATACGACTTCTTTCCAGTACCTGAACCTCTTCCTTTCAATGCTGATTACCTTTTTCTTGTCAAAGATTTGCTCAAACAAATTCTCATCAACTTTGTGTACAATCTCTTCAATTTTTGGAGTTATGCTTACTTTAACCTCTTCTTGGGCTAAAGCATCGGCTACCATTTTCCTTAATAACTCCTCATCTTCTGCAATATGAAAATGATTCATTAACTGCTGGGCTTCCTCAATAGTACAGTTGTTATCAAGGTACTTTTGGAAAAATAAATGAAGTTGAGCTGGATTTTTCAATTTTATATGCTTTTTCTTTAGCAGCTAATACGGAGCTAAATGAAAATATCCTTAGTTCAACTGAAAAAAATAAAAAATGATGTAGAATATCGCCTAAACTGCCATTCAAGGGGTTATAGATCTTTCAAAATAAAGAGCAAGAAATATAGATGTATGTTTTTAGGGTATGAAAAATAAGCTCTTAGAAACCGGTTTGCTTGGAGCATGTGGCTGCTAATTGTTTTTTCATTGATTCCCATAATTTCTTTCACTTCTTTGTACGACTTACCTTCCAGTTTGCACAAAGTGAATACTTTCTTCCGCTGAGCTGGCATCAAGTCAATGGCGTTAAGAAGCATTTCGTGATTTTCTCTTCGAAGAATGTCTTCTTCAATAACTGAATACCCGTCGTTATAATCGACCATCATTTTATTTAATAGTTTTCGATTCTTAGCCGCTTGGCGAAAACTATCAATTACCAAGTTTTCCGCTATGCGGAACAAATAAGACCTAAAAGATTTTTCAGGATCTATCTGTGTACGTGTTTCCCATATCTTAAAGAAAAGCGCCTGCAAAGTGTCCTTCACTAACTCTTCCGACTTCAGCAGTCTAAACAATCTGCCTGCAATTCTAAATTTATAAGCATTGTATAAGATTTCGAAAGCACGCTCATCACCATCTCTTAGTTTACATAATAAATCCGTTTCATCGGTTAAATCACTAATGCCCATTGATTGTGTTTGAGAGTTAAACACAAATATATTTTATTTTTGTACATAAACCTAAAGCCCACCATTGAAGCGCTTAGCGGTACAAAAATCATTCATATTTTAAGGCATTCACTGGCGATTTCTTAACAGTTTTTATTGCTTGAAATGAAACCGTAACTATAGTAAGCCCCAAGCAAATCCCTAGCGCAATTACAAAAGGCACGTATGATAAATCTACGCGATAGTAAAAACTGTTTAGCCATTGCTTGATCAAATAATAAGCGGCCGGCCAAATTAATAGATTTCCTACAATCACAACCTTTACGAAACTCTTGTTCAATAACGTTAATAAATCTTTAATCGATGCACCTAATACTTTACGAACAGCAATCTCTTTAGTTCGCTGTTCTACTTCAAAAAACACCATACCAAACAGCCCTATACAACATAAAAAGATGGCAATACCTGCAAAGGTGATAAATATCGAACCTAATCTCATTTCCGATTGATAAAGCTGTTCTAAATGAACATCCAAGAACTGCAAATCGGGAGGAATTGTTGGAAAATGTTTCTTCCACAATTGTTCAATCATTGCCCTGGTTGATGATAAGTTGCCTGGATTCATTTTTACATATAAATAACCAGAGGTAACTTTTAACTCTAAATTAATTGCTAAGGGAGTAACTTTTTGATGGAGCGACATCCCGTTAAAATCAGCTACAATTCCAATAACCTTACCTTGTAAACCACTATAACTTAAAACGGTGTCTATGGGATTACTAAGGTTTAGTACTTTAACAGCTGCTTCGTTTAATAAAATAGGTCTTTGAGCAGAAATTTTTAGAGATTCTTCATAGGAAACATTTTCACCAGCTTTTGCGTAATCAATTATATCCGTTCCGAATTTCGATGAAAAACCTCTTCCTTTCAGTACCTTAATATTTAAGGTATGTAGGAAATTTAGATCAGCAAAAATATGATCCAATTCATATTCTGTAGTATCATTATCATTTGTCCAAGTAGCTGTTCCGCCATAGGAGTTTCCTGAATTAAAAGAGGATATGCTTAATGATCTTATACCCGCTTTATGTTGGAGTTCTTCCTTAAAATTAACATAATTTGGTCCAAACATGTTAAAGGAAGAAACTAAAATCTGCTCTTTATCAAAACCCAAGTTTTTATGCTTAATAAAATTCAGTTGTGCATATATCGCTAGCGTGCAAATAATCAGAAATGCAGAGATACAAAACTGAAAGACCATTAAGATCTTTTTAAAACCAAACTTCCCAGGTGTATGCCCCGTATATCCCTTGAGTGTTTTAACCGGCATTAATTTAGAAAGGATAATGGCTGGATACAAACCTGCCACAAAACCTGCAACGATAATGATTGCCAAAGAAATTAAAACGCTCTTAAAATCAAGCATATTATAAAGCGAGAGATCAATCCCCATTTTAGCTCCTAAAAGCGGTATTAGATCATGTGTTAAGATTAAAACTAGTATCGCAGCTAAAATAAAGTACAAATAACTCTCACTTAAAAACTGGACTATTAATTGGTTAGGTGATGCACCCATCACCTTCTTTACTCCTATTTCCTTTCCTCGTTTTATGGATGCTGCAATGGTTAGGTTAATGAAGTTTACAATTGCTATCAATAAAATAAAAAATGCAACTAGAGAAAAGATATAAATATATTTAATATCACTATTTGCCTCCATTTCACCTGTTGCATGTGAATACAAATGAATTTTGCTTAGCGGCATTAAGTTGATTTTTATGGTTTTTGGAAATTTATATTTTCCATAAAGTGCTTTCAATTTCTGTTCAATAACCAATGGAGATACACCTTTCCTTAATTGTATGTACTGAGGAATTGAAGAATAACCCCTCCAATTTAATTTTTGTGAAAGGCCAGTCTTGGTAATTAAATCCGCACGAAAATGTGAAGCTTTTGGTAAATCTTTCATTATTCCAACCACTTGATACGCCTTAGTATAATTTGCTAATGTTATAAGCTGTCCTATTGCATGGCCTTCGGGAAAACAGTTTTTGCAAAACTCTCTGAAATAATTAATGTATTGGGTTCTTTTAAA
>DATJDT010000347.1:0-8983 GCA_035497275.1 Pedobacter sp. | reverse complement strand
CTTTTTAGCTAGTTCCACTATCTTCACGCTCTTACCCATATCGAAGATAAAGATCTCGCCTCCTTTACCCATACATCCTGCTTCCAGTACTAAACGGCAAGCTTCTGGAATGGTCATAAAGTAACGCGTAATTTCTGGGTGCGTAACTGTAACCGGGCCACCCTTTTCAATCTGTTGTTTAAAGCGCGGTATTACCGAACCATTTGAGCCTAATACATTACCAAAACGGGTGGTAATAAATTTGGTAATTGGTTTTACATTTAAATCGTTTATATAGCTTAGGCCGTTGCTAAATACAAAGTCGCGGTTAGTAAGCGAATTGTTTAGCGACTGTACATAAATCTCGGCAATACGTTTCGAGGCGCCCATAATATTGGTTGGGTTCACCGCTTTATCGGTAGAGATCATTACAAACTTCTGTACCCCATGCTTTACAGACATATCGGCAATCGTTTTTGTGCCCAGTACGTTTGTTTTAATCGCTTCGCTCGGATTATCTTCCATTAACGGTACATGCTTATAAGCTGCTGCATGGTACACATAATGAGGCTTGTAAGTACTAAACAAATACTCCATCCTACTTTCGTCTTTCACATCGCCAACAAAGGCATGGAAATTCGTCGTCTTATAAGTTTCTGTTAGTTCTAGGTAGATATGGTGTAAAGCTGTTTCCGATTGGTCGCATAAGATAATTAGTCCTGTATCAAAACCAACTAATTGCCTTACTACTTCGCTTCCAATAGAACCAGCTGCACCCGTTATTAAAATACGTTTACCTTTTAATTGATTTTGAATACCCTGTGTATCAATTTCAATTGGCTTTCTATTTAATAAATCTTCAATGTTAATATGTTGGATCTGTTTGGTATGCAATACTCCCCCAGTCCATAAATCGGCAGGTGGAATATTCAATACTACTACATCATTTTCCAAACAAATATCAACGATGGCATTTTTACGATCACTCGGGATGCTATAAGAGGCAAAAATAATTTCATCAACTTCATGATCCACAATTAAGGTTTCTAACCGCTGTGCATTTAAAATCTTTACGCCGTCAATGGTTTTACCAACTTTACGTTCGTCATCATCTACAAAGGCTATAATGGTTTTATTTACCTTGGCATCATGATCAAAAGTACGTTTGGTAGCTAAACCCGCTTCGCCAGCGCCATAAATTATCACTTTCCTTTTATCGAGCGTTAAGTTTTTAATGTACATAAAAAAGTACTTAATCAATACCCGGTAGGTAATGAGCATTAAAAAGCTTGTTAAGCCGTTTACAAAAAGTAATTTATTAGAAATTAGCGGACCGTAATGAAAGGAGATAGCAGTTAAGTTTAAAAACACAAAAGCAACATTGCTCACAAATACTGCAAATAAAACCCTAAAAGTATCTTGTGCACTGGTATAGCGAATAATACCAGCATAGGTTTTTACGTTATAAAAAACAATTAAGTTAAGAAAGGTAAGGATTAAGGTATTTCTACTAAATACAACCGGATCTATGCCAAATACATTTAGGTTGTGAATTAATAAATGCGCAATAACTAGTGAAACTATAGAGATGCTCAAGTCGAGCAACAAAATAACCCAACGTGGAACAATGTTAATTTTACCTAGCTTCATTTAGTAGTTAGTTTTTTCAAATTTACAAATAATTATTATCAATTTGATAAAAGCAAATTTAACGCCAACTTTGCTTTAATATGCTAATTTAAACAAATTTACCGATTAAATGTTTCGGCAAAATTAAATAGGCGTTATATTTAATATAAGTCGCCAAAAAGCTGTAATCGAGTTATCCATTAAAATAATCGGCAGCGTATAAATAATCGTCATCCTTAGCATGTTTGATCCCATGATCTGCAAACACAAGGAGCATAGAATCTTGCACTTGCGCTTTGATTAAACTCGCGTAGCCCATTGGTATATGAAGCACCTGTGTTCGTTCCGCAAATAGTGTAAATGTTAAGACTGTTAAATCTTTTGAAGGCAATTCCCAGTTATCAATTTTAACTAGTTTTATTAAAAAACTACCTGTGGAAACCGAAAACCAACGTTGTTCTGTTCGATGTCCGCGCCATCCTCTAAGTGTATCAATATCTGAATGCGTAATTGTATAAAATCGTTTCACCAAAGCCATATCAAATTCATTCCAAAACTGTAACGTACCACGTTCATCCGTATGACTACCGCCTTGAATAATTGATGGAATAACATTCATTGTATATAAGGGTGTTTAATAAAAATAGTAATTAACTTATTTCAATATCTTCAAAACTGGTTACATGGTAAAAGCCATCAGCAAATTGCAAGGTGTTTACATCTACTTTTTCCTTTACAATCTTACCTTCCCATATAATTCTCTTAATGTTACCTGTTTCTATAAAAGCTCCAGGATAAGGGTGAGTAGAGGCTCTAACCATTCGTTCAACCACATGCACACTCATCTCAAAATTCAATCTGCTATCTTCAGGTTTTCTTCCTTCCCAAATAGTTGCAGCTCGCTCGTCTTGATAAGTTAATGTATAATTATTTTCACCCAGCTTCGGAAATACTTTTTCCATCAGTAATTCGTGGCTATCTTCTACCTTTTTGTATAATGTTGAAGAAGTTTCATCTTCAGTAATCTCAATTTCATATTGACCAAGGATAGGTCCAGTATCAACTCCCTCATCTAAAACAAACATAGATACACCTGTTTTATCTAATCCCTTTATAATAGCCCAAGGAATAGCTGCTCTTCCCCTACCGACAGGTAACATTGTAGGATGCATACCAATACAGCCATTCTTTGGTGCACTGATAATTTCCTTTGAGGCAATTTGGGACCAACCAATAATAAATAACCAGTCTAGATCATATTCTTTAATTGCCTCAAGTACTTCAAAGTCGTTAATATGATTTATCTTCAATAGCGGAATTTGATGTTTCTCACTAAAATCGTCTAAATAAATCCTGCCTGATTTCTTCTTTGCTTTTTCGTCTTTAAGGGTAATCAATAAATCTAATTTACCTTGCATAGCGTAAATTTTCTCTATGCACGACAAACCTAGCTGCACACAGGTTACAAATCCAAATTTCATCATAATTAATAGGTAGGGGGCTTCTTAGTCAAATATAAAAAGGTTTGCAATAAAATTTTTAAATCGCTTATAAAGCTTATTTTTGCTGCATAAACACCATCAAAACTTGCTTTAGCTTCTTCAGGCATAAAATCGTAGGAATTAACTTGTGCCAGTCCGGTAAGTCCCGGTCTACACTTTAAGGCACCATTTTCTTTTCTTAAAGCAATTAACCCATACTGAGTTGGAATCGGAGGTCTTGGCCCTATGATACTCATGTCACCTTTGATAATATTGAATAGCTGGGGAAGCTCGTCTATACTAGTTCTTCTTATAAACTTTCCAAATGCAGTAATTTTTAATTTAGAAGTCTCTGAAGATTGAACATTTGGCGTATTCACAGGCATACTTCTAAATTTGTAAAACCAAAATTCTTCACCATCCCTCCCAACACGCTTGTGTTTAAATATTACAGGTCCAAAATCTTGTAGAAAAATAATGATGCTACATATCAACAAAATGGGTGATAGAAACACCAAAGCAAATAAAGAAAGAATAATATCGATTACTCTTTTTAAAAACAAACGATACATATTACAAATCCATAAATTGAAAAACACATTGAAAAGCTTCCGCATAATTACTTCCCGACTGGCCCCCACGATATGCTGCTAGCCCAGTAATTGCCTCATCAGAACGTGAATGAGGAAAAGGTCGCATTACGCCTCTATAAGCATCTAATGCTTTCAATTTCACCTCCAAAAACTCCTTTCCAATTTCGACAAAAGTATTGGGATGGAAAGTATTTCCATTTACAGGAAATGCCCAATCGGTAGATGAGGGGATTTCCATAAAATATAATCCTTTAATTCTTTTTACAGGTTTACGTTGAAAAAGCCTCGATGCCGCCTGGCAAGCTTTTGATACATGATAATGATCATTATTTAAATCATAGGGATGATGGGTAAATATATAATCAGGTTGTATTTCTTCTATTACTTTTTCAATAAACTGAACCAGCTCAAGATGTGGTACCGTATTAAATTTGATGTTTGGGAAGGAGCCCATAATTGGATCTTCACAACCCATTAATTTTTGTGCTGCAAAAGTATCAGCGACTAGCTCATCTGTTTCAGGTCTATGTCTTCGCGCATCTGCACTCCCAGACAAAATACAGTTATAAACTTTATGCCCTTGTGAAACGAATTTTGCAGCTGCAGCTCCGAAACCTAACACTTCATCATCAGGATGAGCTGTTATCGATAATATAGTTGAATTATTTATCATTCATTTAATTTTAAAGTTTCACTCATTTTATTAAGGACAGATGAAGGTTTCCAATCTAAAACATTTCGTGCTCTTGCATCGTCAAAGGTCAATGTTGATGTAATCTTGTTCAATTTATCACTATTTATTGGGAATCTTCTACCTAATATATCCCCTACCTTTCCTAATAATTTACCTACAATAATAGGAATTGAAAATGGCTTTTTCTTTCCAAGAGCTTGTGAAATAACCTCTTCCAGTTCTCCAAAACTCGGGTGAATGCCATCTGTGAGGTTAAAAATTCCTTCAACATCTACTAGATTTGGTATTACTCTGGCAATATCTTCTGCCCATACAATACTTTTACGTGCAGTAGCTTTACCAATACTTAAATACTTCCCGCTCTTTATACCATTTATCATTGCCCCAAGATTCCCTGGAGGATTTATTCCCGCAATTAGCGGAACCCTCAAAATGCATAGTTTAACGCCATTACTTTTTGCCCAATCTGCTAACCATTCTTCTGCAAGAATTTTAGATTTTGCATAAGGTGTCTTACCTTTCAAAGGATGATCTTCAGTAATTAATGAACCAGAATCCAGTCCGTATACAGACACGGTGCTAATAAATATGAAAGATTTGGGTTTAGTATTTAGCTGATCTAATGCCGCACAAAGATTTTTAGTACCCTCAAAATTAACATCAAAAAAAGCTTTCTCCTCTTCAGGGTTTCTAGGCACAATGTGAGCCTTACCTGCAGCATGAATTATCGCATCGACATTCAGGTCTTTTTTTATTATAAATGGACTGGAAATATCCGCTTTTAAAGGTTCGCTAAATAATTTAAACCCTTTAACTATGAATCCATTTTCGGCTAATACTTTACTTAAAATTAAGCCTAAGAAACCCGTCTCCCCCGTTAGTAAATAGGAACTATTTTGAGCCATGGACTTGCTTTAATATATTTAACATCTTATTTGCCAAGTAGTTTTTATCAAAAAAACGCTTGGCAATTAAGCAACCCTTTTCTCCCATTTTCGACGTGATATTTAAATTATCTTTCATCCAAATCAACTTATTTGCTAACTGCTCGGGATCATTTGGATCAAGCGTGAAGCCTACTTCGTGTTCAGCTAAAAAGCTCTTCATCCAACCTTGAGTATTTTGGATTACAGGAATACCAGCGGCTAAAGATTCAAAAAATTTATTTGGAGAGGAAGTATCAAGTACAGGAGTACCCTTTAGTGGAACTAGCGAAACAAAGGAATGTTGAATGTAACCTATTAGCTCGCTTTTTGGCATTAGTCCTAACCTTACAAAATTATTTACTTCTTCTTTTTCAGCCAGCTCTACTAATTCTTCCCTTTGTTGACCCTCTCCAATTAGTAAGATAGTAATATCATCCCTTCCTTTAGCTTTTAAAACTTTTGCAGCTTCATAAAGCCAATACGAGTTATTTACCATCCCAATATTACCAGTGTAAATAGCGTATGATTTTGAAACTAATGTATTGGATAAAAAGGGCATTGATGTAGAGAACATTTCAATATTTGCGGCATTAGTAACATCATCTATATTTGAGACACGAAATCTTTTTTGAATATTTTGTGTCATACCTGGAGATAAGGTAATAATAAACGAGGACGCCTCGTAACATTTTTTTTCGAACCAATAAGACAACTTTTTAACCAATGGGTTCTTAATTATCCCTAATTCAATAGCTCCTTCAGGCCATAAATCTCTAGTTTCAAATACAAGTTTCCTTCCCCTTAAATATTTGGCTATTAGACCTGGCAATCCAACTGTAATCGGCCCAGATGAAGCAATTACAACATCTGCCTTAATTGTAAGCGCATAATAACTTGACAATATACTATACAAAATAAAAGTCCACACGCGCTTTAAGAAAGATTGTTTATTATCAATATTAATATTCAATATTTTAACTTTTATTCCATCAAAATATTGATCTTCTATAAACTTAGAAGACTTTAAGTCTGACTTACTGTATATGCCTGAAATAACAGTGACCTCATGCCCCTGCTCTACCCATTCTTTTGCGAATTCATAGACTCTTGTTCCCCAAGAGCCTTTAGGGGTAGAAAAATATTGATAAAAATATACTATTTTCATTACTCTAGGTTAATTGAAATGGATGCTTGTCTTTATAGTGCCTTTAAAATCTGCAACCAATTTTTGTGCCTTCATATATTTATTGAATCCATTTGAAAACTCATATTCCTGCAAACAAAGTGTGTTATTATTTTCTAATTCCAAACTTCCAACTCCCTCAATTCGAATTAAATTTTCATTTTCTTTCGTGATATTACAATTTGGATGAAAATGTAAAAAAAGTTGACCTTCAGCATTATCAATCAGGTCTAAAATTTCAACGCTGTTTATTCCAAAAGAGAATAATCTTTTATGATAAGCTTTAAAATTTTTTAGATACCCATTGTGCCCTGCCTCTAACCCTAATTTATTTTCTGTAAAGATCTCTGTTGAAGCCCTTTTTCCCACTCTAAATGCTCCCCAGACTTCCGATTGATTCTTTGATCCAATTACTACAGAATTGTGAGCTGCTGTAGAGCGTTCAAAATCTCTTTTTTCTCCAATCTCATACGTAGAAGTACCGGCCTCTACAAGAAAAGGTTGATTTGATTTGTATAAAATAAAGGATAAAGCATCTGCATGACCATGTCCAGGCTGATAAGAAGGTCCTATCTTGGCTATGTCAATTACACATTCGTAATCATCGCCAGAAAATTTTCTATATCCACATTCCTTTAAATTTATATCTAGTGAATAGTTAATATCTAAAGATTTTGCGATTCGAAATAATTCAAATGAAGTAAGAGAAATTTCAAAAGAGCTATCATTAAAATGGGGAATATCTCCATTTTTAAAAGTCATTGCATTCAACCATTGCAACATTTTGGAAGCTTTCATGGTTATGAATAGCAAGAATTCATCATCAATTATTTCCTGTTCTTTGTACCAATCAATTAACTCAAGTACTCTAAATAGAATTATTTGATGATACATAGGGCTTAATTCAAAATGAGCACCATCTGCCAATATTTGTTCGTTTAGCTCACGACACAATATTTTTTTTGATTTATTAATCCAATTTTCATTTTTAAATACATGGCCTCCCATCATCAACGCAAATGCGTTTTCAAGAAGATGATTTCCCAGCAAGTGAAACTCACAATATTTACTCAAATATTTCAACTGCCCATACATATCTTTCACAACCTCTATATGAGGGATTCTTTTGGAAGAATAATATCTTATGGTGTTCATTACTCTTAGCGAAACAGGATATGGCTCCAATTTAAGTTTATCCTCTTTTAACCATTTGCCAATATCCATTAGCCACGATTCTTTGGATTTTTCCGTTAAATCATTTTGATGTAAATAATTAAAATATTGAAGATTATAATTCCACAACTTGCCATACTCTTGAAAATTCCAATCTATTTGGTCGGGAAACTTTTTCGCGAGATTTAAAAAAGTAAAAGTTTTGGTAGGACTAACTATATCGCTTGACAAAACATTAACGGTAAAACTCAATCGATAAAAACTAAAATTTTTGTCCTTTGGTCTATAATATGAAAGTGGTTTAGCAGGATTTATCCGAAAATAAATTTGATAAAATAGCTGAATGAATTTCAGATATTTTATAGTGTTAAATAGTAATTTTAGTTTTTGTAGCATCTACTTTGATGGATTTCGTATTTCAAGTAAATGATGTACAATTCTTTCGGCCGTATTACCATCCCATAGAGGTGGAATGCCCCCCTTTTTCCAATCCCCATTAAATAGCTTTTCGAAAGCTGGCTGTATAGCTTTAGGATTGGTCCCGATGAGTTCATTTGTGCCAATGGTAATCGTTTCAGGCCTTTCTGTATTCTCACGAAGTGTAATACAAGGTACGCCCATAACGGTAGTTTCTTCCGTTATACCCCCAGAATCAGTCACAACTAGCTTAGCTTTCTCAACCAAAAAATTAAATTCAAGATAACTTAAAGGCTCAATAAAGTGCAAATTAGAGGCAGTTATCCCTAAGCCCTGTAAACTCTTTGCTGTTCTTGGATGAACAGGAAAAACAATCGGAATGCCACGACTATGATTGATAATCTCATCCATTAAATCTTTCAACTGACTTTCTTGGTCAACATTTGCTGGTCTATGAAGCGTTAATACTATATAATCTTTTTCTTGTAAGCCTACTTCCTCCCAAATCGGTGGCACAATAAAACGAGGTCTATTTTTTAGCAGCGTATCAATCATCGTATTACCTACAAAATATATCCTATCTTCTGTAACGCCAGATTTACGTAGGTTTTCGTTAGCAACCTCAGAAGTAGTAAAGAAATAATTGGTAATGCTATCGGTTACTAACCTATTTATTTCTTCTGGCATGCCCCAATCGTCTGAACGGATACCAGCTTCAACATGCGCTACCCTTACTTTAAGTTTTTGAGCTGTGATTGCACACGCCATAGTCGATGTTACATCTCCAACTACCAAAACTAAATCTGTAGGATTATTTAATAACTCTTGTTCAAACCGGATCATAATCGCTGCAGTTTGTTCTGCTTGGCTACCACCACCCGCTTCTAGATTTACATGAGGTTCAGGTA
>DATJDT010000346.1:0-6619 GCA_035497275.1 Pedobacter sp. | reverse complement strand
TAAACATGGATAACTTTGTTGATGAACGCAAAGACCCAATACAAGCCAGTTATGCTGCTGCTGCATATTTTAGAGACGCTTACGATGAATTGGGCGATTGGTTGCTTGCTATTGCAGCATATAATTGCGGAAAAGGAAATGTAACCAGAGCTATTGCCAAAGCAGGTTCTAGAGATTTTTGGGAGATTAGACGTTATTTACCTAAGGAGACAAGAGACTATGTTCCTGCCTTTATTGCTGCATTATATGTAATGAAGTATGCCGCATCACATGATATCGTAGCTCAACCCTGCAAAATGCATCAGAAAACTGATACCATTCAGGTGAATCATTTCGTATCGTTGGCTGATATATCAAAAGCACTGGAACTGGAAGAGGAAGTGTTGTTAAGTTTAAATCCATCCTATAAGAAGAAAATAGTAAATGGTACATCGTTGATACCAAAGCGGATTATTTTGCCAAGTGTTGATCAGAACAAATATGCTCAGCTTTATGAAGTATTAAATAATGATATTGAAACAGCTTATGAAGTAATTCTTGCTTCAACAGATGATGTTAGAGAATTAAAAAAGAAGCTACCAAGTAAAACCGCCTCAAAAATTGCATATCATAAAGTAAGTGCAGGGCAAAATCTAGGAAGTATTGCCGATAAGTACCATGTTGAAGTACAAGATTTAAAGGTTTGGAATAAATTAAAGGGCACTACCATTGTTCCGGGGCAAAAGCTTAAAGTTTACAAGCCTGGCACCTCTTCAAAAGCTAATAAAACGAAAACTAATTATTTTACTTATAAGGTTAAAGAAGGTGATACTTTATCAACTATTGCCGAAAAATTTGATGGCGCAACAGTAGCGAGCATTAAAAAAGTGAACGGCCTAAGCAAGGTAACCTTACAACCCGGAATGTTACTCAAAATTGTTTCGTTATAGTATATTCGGTCGAGCAATAGTTAAGCCATTTAACATTTAACCAATTAAACAGTTAACCAAATAAGCAGTTAACAATCCAACAATATTCGTAACTTTGTCTGTTACCAAACAGTATTTTATGAGTAAAATAAATAGAAAACAAGACGCTTTAGATTACCATTCACAAGGACGGCCAGGTAAAATTCAGGTTGTACCTACTAAACCATATTCTTCCCAGAGAGATTTAACGCTAGCTTACTCGCCAGGAGTTGCTGAGCCTTGTTTAAAGATTGCTGAAAATAAAGATGATGTGTATAAGTATACTGCAAAAGGTAATCTTGTTGCGGTGATTAGCAATGGAACGGCTGTACTAGGTTTAGGTGATATTGGGCCCGAAGCTGGTAAACCGGTGATGGAAGGCAAAGGTTTATTGTTTAAAATATTTGCTGATATCGATGTTTTCGATCTTGAATTGGATACAAAAAATGTTGATGATTTTGTGAAAATCGTAAAGGCATTAGAGCCTACTTTTGGAGGCGTTAACCTTGAAGATATTAAAGCTCCAGAATGCTTTGAAATCGAGCGTCGTTTGAAGGAGGAGATGAACATCCCTGTAATGCACGATGATCAGCATGGGACGGCAATTATTTCTGCTGCTGCATTGTTGAATGCTTGCGATTTGCAGAAAAAGAAAATTGACAAAGTAAAAATTGTGGTGAATGGTGCTGGTGCTGCAGCAATCTCTTGTTCTCGCTTATACGTTTCGTTAGGAGCAAAAAAGGAAAATATTGTTATGTGCGATCGGAACGGAGTAATTCGTAGCGATCGAGCAAATTTAGATCCGATAAAGCAAGAATTTGTAACCACAAGAAATTTGCATACGCTTGAAGAGGCAATGAAAGATTCGGATGTTTTTATCGGTCTTTCATCAGCAGATTGTGTAACGGTAAATATGCTTAAATCGATGGCGAAAAATCCCATCGTGTTCGCCATGTCTAATCCAAACCCCGAGATTGCTTATGATTTAGCTATTAGTTCTCGTAAGGATTTGATTATGGCAACTGGCCGATCTGATTATCCTAATCAGGTAAATAATGTGCTTGGTTTCCCTTATATTTTTAGAGGTGCGCTAGATGTTAGAGCAACAAGCATCAATGAAGAGATGAAGATTGCAGCCGTACGGGCTATTGCCGAGTTGGCAAGAAAGACCGTTCCAGAGGCAGTAAATATGGCATATAATGCCCGTAACATTAAGTTTGGCAAGGAGTATATTATCCCTAAGCCAATGGATTTCCGTTTAATGACCAATGTATCTATGGCGGTTGCTAAAGCTGCAATAGACTCAGGTGTTGCTCGTAAAAAAATTACTGATTGGGATGCTTACGCTGAAGAACTGAAACGTAGACTTGGAATGGACGACTCGATTATGAGGGCCATTACGAATAAGGCAAAATCGGCACCAAAACGCGTGGTATTTGCAGAGGCTGATAACTATAAAATATTAAAAGCAGCACAAATTGTTAAGGATGACAATATCGCCATCCCTATTTTATTAGGTAACAAGGAAATTATCCAACAAATTATCGCAGAGAATGCATTGGAATTGGAAGGTGTTCAGATTATTGAACCTGCTTTAGAGCCAGAAAGGATGAAGAAGTATGCCGAATCACTGTATAAGAAAAGACAACGAAGAGGAGTTACTTTGTTTGAAGCAAATAAACTGTTGCGAGATCGTAATTATTTCGGCGCTTCAATGGTGGAGTTTGGTGAAGCAGATGCAATGATTTCTGGGCTGACAAAAAACTATGTGTCGACAATTAAGCCTGCATTGCAGGTTATCGGTACCGAAAAGGGTGTAAATCGTGTAGCAGGAATGTATATGATGATGACCGAAAAGGGACCTGTGTTTTTTGGGGATACTACGGTAAATGTAGATCCTACAGCGCAAGAATTGGTAGATTTAAGTCTGCTATTAGAGAAATCAGTTAGGAAATTTAATATCCAACCACGGATAGCCTTATTGTCGTATTCTAATTTTGGCTCAAACGAGGGTATTATTCCCGAAAAAGTTAGAGAAGCTGTTGCGATTCTGCATGATAAACATCCAAGTGTGATTGTTGATGGAGATATGCAGGGCAATTTTGCCATTAACAATGCTTTGTTAAGAGAGAACTTTCCTTTTAGTAGCTTAGCTGATGCACCAGCAAACACGCTAGTGTTTCCTAATTTGGAATCAGGTAATATAGCCTATAAGCTCTTACAAGAATTGGGTGGCGCGGAAGCAGTAGGTCCAATACTATTGGGACTTAAAAAACCTGTTCATATTGTTCAATTAGGAAGTTCGGTTCGGGAAATCGTAAATATGGTTACTATTGCAGTATTAGATGTGCAGGGGAAGGAAGAAGAGGCTAATCCAACAAAAAGAAGAAATATTTTAACTAGAATAGCTAAGAAATAAGCAACATGTACGCATATATTGATGGAAAGTTAACTTTTAAGTGCCCTACTTATATTGTCATTGAAGCTGGTGGCGTGGGTTATCAAATTAATATATCGTTAAATACTTATTCTGCATTGGCTGATATAGAACGTTGCAAAGTATATACTTGGCTACACGTAAAAGAAGACGCTCATACTTTATATGGCTTTGCGGATGAGGGTGAGCGTCGGCTTTTCTTACACCTGATATCAGTTTCGGGCATTGGACCAACAACTTGTAGGATGATGTTATCCTCTATTACACCGGTTGAAATACAAAATGCAATTATCAAGGCGGATGTAGCTCTGATACAGCGGATTAAAGGAATTGGTGCGAAATCTGCGCAACGAATTATCCTTGAATTACAGGATAAACTAAAAAAGGAAGGGCCTGATTCATTAATATCAATGCCCCTACACAATACCACAAGAGACGAAGCGTTATCAGCTTTAATTATGCTCGGATTTGGAAAACAAGTTGCTGAAAAAGCGATTGATAATGCAATTAAACATGCAGGTCAAGACCTACTCACGGTTGAGCAAATGATCAAAGTTGCCTTAAAAAATTTATAAACGAATTGCCTTTGAGAAATAAAATTACGCTAATTGTTTTTTTACTCTTGACTTTTATTGGGAAATCTACTTTTTCACAAGTAACGCCAGTAAAGGAAGGTACTGATACGCTTAAAAATTCGTTTAACTTAAGAGAAAAAAAGTATCTCGGATTTAGAAATTATGCTAATCCTTTTTTACAGTTGCCTGCTAATGTAAAACGGGAAGTAACCTATGATGCAAAAACCCAGCGTTATGTTATTACTGAAAAAATTGGCGATCAACTATTCTCTCTCCCTCAATATTTAACGATTTCGGAATACCTTCGTTTGGTAAACAGTGAAATTAAGCGAGAAAATTGGCGAATATTATCCAATAGTGAAATTGCCGAAGTAAGAAGAACAGGTATTATTCCGCCTGTAAAAATAAATAGCCGGGTATTTGAGAAAATCTTTGGTGGTACAACTATTGATATTCAGCCTCGCGGTGAGGCAGACCTTACATTTTTGGGCCGGATAAATAAGAACGAAAATCCGCTTTTTAATGAGCGTCAACGTGTTCAGAGTAATTTTGATTTTAACCAGCGAATACAGATGGATGTAGTCGGCAACATCGGTACCAAGATGAAAATCAAAATGAACTATAATACCGAAGCGCAATTTGATTTCGAAAATCAGATTAAGCTCGACTATACAGGTGGGGCGGACGATATTATCAAGAAGATTGAAGCTGGAAATGTGAGCTTACCACTAAATGGTACATTAATTAACGGTACGCAATCTTTATTTGGTATTAAAACCCAACTGCAATTTGGTAAGTTAGACATTGCGGCAGTTTTTAGTCAACAAAAATCGCAGTCGAGGGAACTGCAGATCAATAACGGTGCACAACAGAATGAGTTCTCTGTAAGTGGGTCGGAGTATGAAGTAAACAAGCATTATTTTTTAGCTAAATATTTTAGGGATAATTATAACAAAGCATTAAGTAATCCTCCTACTATTCTTTCGGGCGTATTAATTACCAAGATAGAAGTGTGGATCACCAATAAAACAAGTAGTACACAAGATTCGAGAGATGTACTCGGTTTTATAGACTTGGGAGAAAATACGCCATACAATTCGGCGCAAATTACAGGGGGTACTTCAACTTTGCCTTCAGCCTTTAGTAACCCTGGTTTTCCGCAACATTCTAATAATTTATTAAGCAAACTTCCTGCAAATGCCAGGTTAACTAACTCGAATGATGTTATCAACTTTTTTCAGGCAAATGGCGGAACGGACAACTTTGCTAAGCTTACTTATGCCAGAAAGTTGAATGAGAGGGAATATAATTATCAGCCCCAGTTAGGATATATATCCTTAAATAATCCATTAAATGGCGATGAAGTGTTGGCGGTTTCATTTCGGTATACTTATAATGGTGTTGAATATCAAGTTGGAGAATTTTCTACCGATGTGCCATTTGATCAGGCTACGCCAAAGGTATTGTATGCAAAATTGTTAAAAAACGAAACTACCAAAACCAATTTGCCAACTTGGGATTTGATGATGAAAAACATTTATTCCATCAATGGTTTCCAAATTAGCCGCCAAAATTTTAAACTGGATATTTATAGGATCGACGATAAAACAGGTGTAGAGATGCCTTTGGTTAGGGAAGGTGTAAACACGATAGGGAAGCAATTTATTGCGTTAACCAATCTTGATCAACTTAATCAACAGAAGGAGCGTAAACCTGATGGTGTGTTCGATTTTGAAGCGGAGAACAAACCTTTTGTTCAAAATACCAATTATAACAATCCATCTAACTTCCCAAATACCAGTGGCGCAGGTATGAGTAATTTGGTTAATAATACCAATAATGGATATGTTACCATTGATGCTTTAAATGGAAAGCTGATTTTTCCATTGGTAGAGCCTTTTGGAAAAGATCTACAAGCTAAGTTTAACTTACCATCAGAGCAGGTTTTGGCCGATAAATATGGTTATCCGCAGCTTTATGATTCGGTAAAACTGGTTGCGCAACAATTGTTTAGCAATAAGGATTTATATCGGATCAAAGGTACATATCAGTCAGAAATCTCCTCTTCCTTTCCTTTAAATGCGATTAATGTAACCGAGGGATCGGTGAAGGTTTTTGCAGGGACCATTCCCCTACAAGAAGGAGCAGATTTCACAGTAGATTATCAGGGAGGTACAGTTAACATCATCAATACAGCGTTGTTAACCTCTGGTCAGCCTATTAGAATTACGACAGAGAACACCGAAATGTTCGGGTTACAGCAACGCTCGTTATTTGGTACACGATGGGATTATCGATTAAACAATAAGCTTAATTTGGGAGGTACATTTATGAACCTTACCGAAAAGCCCTTAACTCAAAAAGTTAATTATTTAGAAGAGCCGATCTCCAATTCGATATTGGGTTTAGATATTAATTATAGTTCGCCGTCAAGGTATTTAACTAAGTTGGTTGATAAAATTCCTTTTATTTCTACCAAAGCACCATCTACGATAACTTTTGCAGGTGAATACGCTAAGTTAATACCTGGACATCCAAAGGCCATCAATGCTGCAGGTGAGCGAGGAGGGTCGAGCTACCTGGATGATTTTGAGGCTTCCCGTTCGGTAATTGACTTGAAAGGTGCTATTCCTTGGCAGCTGTCGGGTACACCGCAATTG
>DATJDT010000345.1:0-1954 GCA_035497275.1 Pedobacter sp. | reverse complement strand
GGCGCCATCAGTGTATAGCCTTTCCTTGAATAAACGTTGAATCTGCTCGATACAACCTTCATGAATACCTTTTTCTTTCATTATTTTATATAATAATGAAATGTATAATGGGATTACTGGAATTGCTGAACTTGCTTGGGTTACTAGTGCTTTATTCACTGAGACATACGCTTTTCCATTTAAATCAGCTAATTTGTCGGTAATTGTAAAGGCTGTGGCTTCTAAATGATCTTTAGCCCTGCCAATGGTACCTTTTCGGTATACGGCCTCTGTTACTGCGGGGCCAATGTAAGAATAGGCAACTGTAGTAAAGCCATTTGCCAATAAATTTTCTGCTTTTAAAGCTTCAATCCACATTTCCCAATCTTCACCTCCCATAACAGCGACAGTGTTTTCTATTTCTTCTTCATTAGCAGGTTCTATCGATATCTCAGACACGATACCTGTATGAAAATCAACAGTTTTATTCGTAAAAGTAGCACCTATGGGTTTTAAGGTAGAACGATGTAAAATTCCAGTATTTGGATTTGTCCTAACAGGAGAGGCTAAGCTATAGATCACTAAATCAATTTGCCCTAAATCAGCTTTAATCAACTCAATGGTTTGTTGTTTTATTTCATTAGAAAATGCATCTCCATTAATGCTTTTTGCATAAAGTCCTGCCTTTATAGCTTCGGTTTCAAAAGCTGCGGTATTATACCATCCTGGTGAGGCAGTTTTACCCTCTTTTGGTGGTTTTTCAAAATAGACTCCTATGGTAGCTGCTTCTGAACCAAAGGCACTCGTAATTCTTGAGGCTAATCCAAAGCCAGTAGAAGCTCCAATAACTAATACCCTTTTTGGGCCATTTATTGGGCCTTTAGATTTTATATAATTAATTTGATTGATGATGTTCTGCTCACACCCCTTTGGATGTGCCGTTAAACATATAAATCCTCGCATTCTAGGTTCAATAATCATAATCTTCTAAGCTAAAACTTAAATAAAATAACGCCATTTTAAATTTGGGCGTTTTGTTCCTCAAAACTATCCTTAATTTCTTTCCATTCCAAATATATCGTTGTTTTGTTGTCCTGGTATTGGTATGTTAATTATAACCCTCGTAATATTTGTTATAAACTTAAATATTTAACCTAAGCTTGTCCAACCACTTCCACTTTGACAATCTTTAAAGATTGTCAAAGTGGAAGAAGTTCTGTATTTTTGCAGGCTGTTTTTTAATGCAGTTACCCATAAATTTATGAGCAAAAAGAATATAGACCTAGGCGAGCAAAAAGATGTTGAAGTGTATGGTGCTAGGGTGCATAATCTTAAAAATATCGATGTCAGTTTCCCTCGCAATCAGCTGGTAGTCATTACAGGTTTAAGTGGAAGTGGAAAGTCTTCACTCGCTTTTGACACTATTTATGCCGAAGGACAACGACGCTATATGGAAACTTTTAGCGCTTATTCACGTCAGTTTATGGGTGGAATGGAGCGCCCTGATGTAGATAAAGTTTCTGGGCTTAGTCCAGTTATTGCTATAGAGCAAAAAACGACTAGCAAAAACCCCCGCTCTACAGTAGGTACGATTACAGAAATCTACGATTTTATGCGTTTGCTCTATGCACGCGTTGCCGATGCTTTTTCTTATAATACTGGAGAGAAAATGGAGCGAATGAGTGAAGATCAAATTCTGAAAAATATCTACAAAAAGTTCGATGCAATGCCTGTAAATATTTTGGCACCTGTTGTTAAGGGACGTAAAGGGCATTACCGCGAGTTATTTGAACAAATTCGTAAACAAGGCTATGTCAAAGTTCGCATTGACGGCGAAATTCAAGATCTAACTGCAAAAATGCAGGTCGATCGATATAAAATACATGATATTGAAATTGTAGTTGATCGGTTAATCATTGAAGAAAAGGACCATAAGAGATTATTAGATAGCATTCAAACTGCTATGCGCTTAGGA
>DATJDT010000344.1:0-2573 GCA_035497275.1 Pedobacter sp. | reverse complement strand
CCTGCCAAAATCTAGTCCGGCATCATAGGCTGGCGTACCGATAAAAGTAGAACTTAAGGTTCCTTTTCCATTTTCGAAAGTTACTCTACCTAAGCCGGTGTAAGCTGTATTAGGACTGGCTTTACGCAAGATAAACCCCGCATGATGTAGCAACTTTGCATAGTCATTTTTCTCTGTTCCGTAAACGTATTTTTTAAAGAAATCGGCTGCAAAAGCTGTGTTTTTAGTCAGCAATGCCAAGGTTTTTTCCAAATCGGCAACAGTGTATGGTATTTCAGGTTTGCCAAATGATTTCCATAAAGCGCGCATATAATCATCGAGCGTAAGCTTAACCTCAGCCCTTAGGCGAAGATCTAAAGCCAAGGCTACGGATGCTCCATAGGTGTAGTATGATGTAAATATATTACCCTTATTAGTTAGGTCAATAGCTACGCCAGCATCAGCAAATACTGCATAACGACTGGCTTCAATAGGAGAAAAGTTCTTTGCTCCTGGAGAATTCAATACTGTATTAATAATACCGTTAAAGGTTTGCGCTGCATTATCGGCCGACCTAAATCCAGCTCTCGTTAACAATAAATTTCCATAATACTGAGTAAAACCTTCTGCCAGCCATAGTTCATCACTTACATTTGAATGCTCAAAATTAAAAGGTTCTAAGGTTTTTGGCCTTAATCTTTCAACATTCCAGCTATGAAAATATTCATGTGAGAAAGTACCTAGAAGACTAGATTCATAACCAGCAATTTTTGGTGTGCGTTGCACAATAACGGTCGAATTGCGATGTTCCATTCCATCACCCGCATAATCAGGATAAACATCATGCAAAAAATAATAATTGCCATAATCGTAAGTCGGAAATTCGCCCCAAACAGCAAAATGTTCATCTACCATCTTTTTTAGCATCTCGGCGTAATTATCAATGGTTTTTTGATCATCCTTTGAGTGAGATACCAAATGGATGGTTTGAGCTTTTCCATCGGGGTTTTTAACAGTCCAACTGCTTGTATGATACGCTGCTAATTCTATGGGACTATCCATAAAGTATTGAAAATTTGGAGCGTAATATATTCCTCCCCCTAAAGGCTTGAGTTGTGTAGCAACCTTCCAGTTTTGCTTCTCCGCTCCATTAAACTTAACCGTACGTGGTCTTTTATCCATTCCTATCGGGTAAGCAAAAGTTGCTGGAATATTCATGTGTGCATGGGTTTCGTCAAACCCCGCATAGGTACCGTCTATCCAATTTCCGAATAAGGTATAGGTTATAGTAACTGTATTACCATGGTTTGGGATAAGATATTCGTCGCCTGCGGGCTGATGTATGGTAAGCTTTTTACCTTGTTCATCAAAAGCCTGAAAACGATATACATTTTTACCAAATTCATGCGTTGCATATCTTCCGGGTGAAGAACGGCTCATTCTAACCTTTAATGCGCCTGTGGGTACATTAGGGATTAACATCTTAATTTCGGCTTCGTGATGAACTGCGTTTGGAAAACTTAATTCATAGCTAATTTCTTGCTGTGCATTTGCAGCAAATGAAGCTAAAAATAATCCAACGGTAACTAAAGGTCTTCTCATATCATAAATTAATTGTTTGAAGTTAATGCTTAACGATGTAAAAATTAAATTATATAAAGATTATTACGTTGACAATCCTACTTTTGTATTCGTTAAAAAAAATAAAGTGGGTAAAGATAAATTAAGAAAATTCTTCGAAATAGATACATTCCCTAATGTTTACCAATTGCATTTAGGAAAGGTAATGAAGGGGAAGTGGGCAAAAGAGCATTTTAAAAATGAAAATCCAATTGTATTAGAATTGGCTTGTGGAAAGGGAGAATATGCAGTAAATCTGGCAAAAATGTTCCCAGAAAAGAACTTTATTGGAGTAGATTTAAAAGGAAACAGAATTTGGAGAGGCGCCAGAACAGGGGTTGATGAAGGCATTGCCAATTTGGCTTTTTTAAGGATTCAAATCGAAGATATCCTAGAATATTTTGAAGCTGGAGAAATCGACGAAATTTGGATAACATTTGCCGATCCACAGCCTCAAATAAGTCGAGAGAAAAAGCGATTAACCTTCCCTGGTTTCTTAGCCAAGTATCAAATTTTATTAAAACACGATGGTAAAGTAAATCTAAAAACTGATAATGATGGTTTATACGCCTATACCTGTGAAAAAGTAGCTGAATTAAACCTAATTACCCATAAAAATACGGCACATTTATATCAATCTGAGTTCGCTGATGAGGTTTTGTCGATTAAAACCCATTATGAGCGTATTTATTTGAAACACGATAAAAATATTAATTATATTCAATTTTCTTTTGCCTAATGGAAGCGTCATTTTATGAACAGGTTTTCGAAATTGTGAGATTAATCCCAAAGGGAAGAGTAAGTTCATATGGCGCTATTGCAAAAGCTTTGGGGGCAGGAGGTTCGGCCAGAATGGTTGGTTATGCGATGAGTAACGCAGGTATCGCTCATCCTAAAGTGCCTGCCCACCGAGTAGTGAATAGCAGTGGCCTGCTCACTGGTAAATTTCATTTTTCGCCGCCAGAATTAATGCA
>DATJDT010000343.1:0-2566 GCA_035497275.1 Pedobacter sp. | reverse complement strand
ACAAAAGGTAATCCCAGAATTTGTTTCAGGATTAAATAGGGAACATCCTGGCATCAGAACTATTTTGGAAGAAATGCCTAACAAGCTTCAGCTAGAGCTTTTGCAGAAGCACGAGTTAGACATTGGTTTTGTGAGGGTGAAATCCTTTCCCGAGGGAATTGCCAGTCATCTAGTGCATAGAGATACGTTCTCGATTGTGTTACCCTTAAACCATCCGTTAAAATCGGCTACCTTTAATGAAATTAAAAAACTTAGTGAAAAACCTTTTATTTTCTTTTCAAGCGATGATAGTCCGCATTATTTTGATTTGGTGATGAGCATTTGTGAAGATCACGGATTCCGTCCAATGGTTTTTCACAAATCAATCAACGCATTAACGATCTTCAAATTAATTGAAGAAGGTATGGGAGTAGCCATTCTACCTACCTCTTTGCAATATGGTTACGACCTTAAAGTTAAATTTATTGAGCTCAACCATATTCAGCAAAAAACCGAGCTTTATATGGTTTGGAATGAGCAAAATAGAAATCCATCCTTAATACATGCAGTCGATTTTGTAAATGCGGATTAATTACCAAGAAACTTATGCAAGTAATTTAACCGCTCCTTTATCCCAATTTTAAGCAAGCTGAAACGTCTTTGCTCTTTGCTGCGCAGTAATAGTTTTTCGACTTGCGACAATAGCGCATTCAAATCAAAAGGCTTAGCAAGAAATGCATCACAACCATAGTCTCTTACAGACCATAAGAGTTGTGGATAGGCAGAATACAAGATTACTGGTACAGCATTAAATCTCGGGTCTTTTTTTATTTGCGAGCACAGTTCTCCTCCATTTACCTGCGACAGTAAATATTCTATCAAAACGAGATCTGGTTGATACTCCTTCGCAATAGGCAGGATATTGGGTGTATCTTTTACGATTTTACAGTCATAGCCAACCGACTCGAAAAGTTCACAGAGGATTTCACCCAATGCTGGATCAGGTTCGATCACTAATATTTTTGGCACAAGATCGAGTGCTTTTTCAGCATGTTTATCGGTATTAAAATTTTGTATTGACATAGCTTTTCGTTTAAAAATATATATCAAATAAAATCCAAAAGGATAGCAGCAATAAAGAAGGCTACCAATACGGTAGCCTGTCATTAATTAATTATTAGCTGATAGAAATTTGTCGAGTAGTAACTTTTGCTTCTTCTCGTTTAGCAATCTGTAGCAACAAGATTCCGTCATTATATTTAGCCTCGATATTGTTTTCGTCTGCACTTTCAGGCAGCGTAAATGAGCGGACAAATGAAGTGTAACTAAATTCCCTTCTGCTAAAGTTTTTACCTTGCTGTTGGTTTTCTTGCTCTTTTTCTACGGAAATGCTCAATAAATTTCTTTCCAAGTTAATCTTGAAATCTTCTTTCACAAGTCCCGGAGCTGCAAGTTCGATTTGGAAGTGATCTGGGGTTTCACAAATATTCACCGCAGGTACTACCGCAATATCTCTTCCCGAAAAGAAACTATCGGTGAAGATCGAATCAAACACGTTGTTGAATGAAGGCATAAGCACCCCTTCATTTTTGTTTTTGTCTGAATTAAATTTAACCAGTGTCATTGGTTTTTCCTCCTTAATTTTTTAATGATTAAAACTATGATTAATTAAAATGGACATCCGTCCCGAATAGGTATATTCAATTGGTATGCCAAAGGTGTTTTTGCGTGTTTTTGACTGAAAAATTTTCAGAGAATGTGAAAATTTTTCAGCTTTTTGGTTGACAAATTTTCATTGAAGTATGTTAACGGGCAGTAATAGAACGAGATCTAATCCACAATCCCATCAGTACAGACGAGACTATGAAAACATACACATGGTCATCAAGGCTGCAGTTCAGCAAACTATAAGTGCCATAAGTACCATTAGAATAGAAAGGGGTTAAAGGAATCCGAATTCTGCAAGGCGTTCCAGGAACTCCCGGTGGCAGGCAAAAATCACTCACGTCCCCATAGGGTTGGTATGCGTCATAATCACTGCTAAAGAGAATGAGCTTTTGAAACAGTACACCATCACTATTTCGCCGACAACCAGTTTGGCCAAATGACTGGCAAACAAATATGACACATAGAAATAGCGTTATGACTGCATTCTTTACCATGAGGAAAGTATTTGTTCATTCTCCTTTCAACAAATAGTTGCAGAGAAAGTTTCAGATCATTGCTAACAATTCTGCTACTGCCGAATCAGCCCCTTCGGAAAATCCAGTAATTAAAGCATTTTTTTTATTACAAACTACCTGTCTTCTTCTGTGACTTTGAAGGGATAAACGCTAAGACACCGAGCCAGTCTTAACCTTACTTGTATTCGGCTATATCGCTATAAGGTCGTTATAAGCTCGCTGTGATATCGCTGTAATAACCGAGAAATTTTTCTTATATTTAGTTCAGAAAGGAACAAAAAAGGCTGATATACTAATATAAGCATTTTATGGCAAAAACAAAATCTGTTATTCAATTTAGTGGAACTGTATTGGGAATAACTCATGTGCATAGTAAAGCCTATGGCAATCATGTGAGGGCGATA
>DATJDT010000342.1:0-2046 GCA_035497275.1 Pedobacter sp. | reverse complement strand
CTTGTTCTGTTTAACAGCCTCTGCAAAATGCATAGGTCTAAATCCTGGAGGAGTAGCAAATAATATAACATCTGCAAGCTCAATTGCTTTTTTATAAGCATCAAAGCCTACAAATTTGTGCTCTTCAGGCACGTCAACTTTGTCTTTAAAGCGTCCGGCAAGTCTCTTATAGCACTCATCTAAAGGTTCTTGAAATGCATCAGCTAATGCCACAATTTTAATATTTTGTTTCGTACTTAATGCTTGAAACGCAGCACCGGTGCCCCGACCACCACAACCAACTAACGCAATTTTGATAGTATCATCATTTGAAGCAAAAACTCCGTTAATTGGCGCTGTGCCAATAGCAGTAGCTCCTGCAATCATAGCTGTCGACTTTAGGAAATCTCGACGATCATATTTATTCTTCATAGTTATTTAGTTTTAGGTTTTTAATAATCTTCAATTGGTTTTTTATCATAATAAGCTTCAATCTCTTCTTTAGAAGGCGTAACCGCCGGTCTTACAAGTCGAAGTCCTATAAAAGGAGCCTCTGGCATCCACCAACTACTTTTAGGAATTTGCGGATCAATCTGCTTCCATATAGGGTCAGAAGCAAGGCGGGCAGCTGAACGCAAAGCTTTGGCTTCATCCTGAAAGGAACCACCACGAATGCTATGTGGATAAAGAGTTTCCGGTACAACTACCGGATTAGAGCTAACCTTGCCTGCAAAAGCATCATAGTTGTCTATATATTGATCAAAAGTCCACTCGGCTACATTCCCATAAATATCATATAAACCCCAAGGATTAGGTTTTTTCTTACCAACTTCATGAGTTTTGTTATTACTATTATCTTTAAACCATGCAAAGTCGTTTAATTGTGCAGGGTCTTCGCCAAAAAAATAAGCAGATTGTTTGCCGGCTCTCGCCGCATATTCCCACTCTGCTTCCGTAGGTAATCGATAAAAGATCCCTGTTCTGGCATATAACCATTTACAAAACTGGATAGCATTGTATTGGGTCATTGCTAAAGCTGGGTGATTTTCTTTGCCCATACCGAAAGTCATGTCTAAATAAGGCTTGGTAGGTCTGGTTACTGCATCTACTTCTGATGATATTGGCTCTAAACTTTGAGTGACTTCATAATCTTTATATAAAAATGGTTCAAAAATATCCCAGGTGACCTCAAACATGCTCATCCAAAATGGATCTAGTTTTACATCATGTACAGGTTTTTCATCTGCATTTCCATTATCACTTCCCATTTTAAAAACTCCGCCGGGTATAGCTTGCATCTTAAAAGATAGATTCGTGCCGTCAATTTTTTGACTATAATTCTGATGATCAGGTGTTGGTGTTTCTTGTTGAGCTACTGAAAGAAAACTAATTAACGAGATTGGTATTACTAATAAATATTTATAACTCATGTATTCAATGTCGGTTAAACCTTTAAATGTTTAAAAGAATCCCAATTTAACATGATTATTCTAAAAACCAAAAGCTAAGAACGAATTAATTGCATCTTTCTACTGACATCACAATGTCATACTTCTCATATCAAGTCTCTATATTCCAATATGACCTATTTATCCGATATTTTAACCTTTTATAACCCTCATCATATAGCGAATTTTGCGATTTACATTACCAAAATGAATTTCAAACTTAACAATGAAGGTATTTTATATATTTCTATTTTTTTCTATATGCATCCTCAGTTGCAAAAATATCGAATACAGTCCCAATCAAATATTCGATAAAAACTCGTATAAAAATATTAATGCTAAGAACCTAAAAAAAATAAGTAACGGCAATCAAGACGACACTGTTCGGTTCATTATTACAGGCGACACCCAGGAATGGTACGATGAAACGGTAAAATTCTATAAGAAAGTTAACACTATGCCTGGAATTGACTTCGTCATTGTAGCTGGCGATGTTACCGAATTCGGAACATTAAAGGAAATGCAATGGCTTGCGGAAAAGCTTAATCATTTGAATCCTCCTTATGTAACCGTAATTGGAAACCACGACCTTACTTCGCGTGGAAGGGATGCATTTGCC
>DATJDT010000341.1:0-4900 GCA_035497275.1 Pedobacter sp. | reverse complement strand
TAAATGATCTAAATGAATAATTGGTTCAAACAAAATGGCACTCATTTAGCCATTATTGCTTTCTTCGTTGTAATATGTTTCGCATATTTTAGTCCGGTACTCCAAGGCAAAAGGCCTGCACAAAGTGATGTGCTACAGGCTAAAGGAATGCAAAAGGAGATTATGGAGTATAAGGAGAAGGACGGTAAAAGTCCACTCTGGACAAATCAGATGTTTGGAGGTATGCCAGCCTATCAAATCTGGGTACCCTATGCTTATAATGCTGCAACATATGGCATCGCTGTAGTTACTAAAACATTCCCTAGTCCGGTTGGTACTGTATTATTGTTGTTATTAGGAAGCTATTTCCTATTCATCGTATTAAAGATCAATCCATGGCTCGCTGCGGCAGGGGCCATCGCATTTTCATTTACCACATACAATTTTGTGCTCATTGCCACGGGGCATAGCAATAAGGCTTTAGCGATTGGCTTTTTTGCGCCCATTATAGCAGGTATTCTCCTAACGTTACGGGGCAAATATTGGCTTGGCGCAAGTTTAACAGCTTTGTTTCTCGCTTTAGAGATTAGGTCTAACCATATTCAAATGACCTATTATCTATTTTTGGCTATTTTAATCTATATGGGTATTGAGCTTTATCAAGCCTACAAAAATAAAACATTACCAGCTTTAGGTAGAGCAATTGGCTTTTTGGCTGTTGCGGCCTTATTAAGCGTCATGGTAAATGCCAGCTTATTGTGGACTACCTCCGAGTATGCCAAAGAAACCAATAGGGGTAAATCTAATTTAACCAATGCAGCCGGTAAAACCGAAAGCATGTCTAAAGAATATGCTTATGGTTGGAGCCAAGGTGTGGGTGAAACCTTCAGTATCTTAATTCCAGATCTTTATGGCGGAACTACTAGTATCGATAAATTGATCAAGCCTGAAAGTAATGTATACAAAGCTGTTTCAGAAAACTTAACAGGGGGCGATCCAGCAAATACCCAACAAGCAATTGGTGCATTAGCAGGAAGATTTAACATGGTTGAGTATTGGGGCGAAAAACCTAGTACACAAGGTGGTTATTACTTCGGTGCAATTATTTGCTTCCTTTTTGTATTCGGATTATTCATTGTACGGAGCCGTTTAAAATGGTGGATTTTAAGTGTTACCGTTTTGTTCATCCTTCTTTCATTAGGAAAGAATTTCCCATTGGTATCTGATCTTTTCTTCGATTATTTCCCACTATATAATAAGTTTAGAGCAGTAGAGTCAATATTGGCGGTCGTTGGGTTAATGGTTCCAATTTTAGCCTTCTTAGCTATTAAAGAGATACAGGAAGGGAATACCGATCAAAAAGTATTAATCAAGAAGCTAACTTGGTCTGCTGCAATTACAGGTGGTTTTGCCCTTATTGTAGCTATCCTGCCAACTTTATTCTTCAGTTTTAAAACAGAAAACCATTCTCAAATAGTACAAGCCTTAACACAAGAGCTCCAAAATAATGCTAGTGTTGCGCAGAGAATTGCCGATGCATTGGTGCAAGATCGTACCGACATTGCCCGTGCTGATGCTTTCCGTTCGTTCTTATTCATTGCAATTGCTTTTGTGCTTATCTGGGCATTTATCACTAAGAAAATTAAAATGGAATTAGCTTATGGCTTATTGGGCTTAGCTATTTTAATTGATATGTGGCAGGTTGATAAACGTTATTTGAATAAAGATAATTTCAGGACGAAATCAGAATTGGCCAATAACTTTACGCCACGCGATGTAGATAATTTTATTTTGGCAGATAAGGATCCTAACTTTAGAGTTTATGATCAATCGGTTAGCACCTTTAATGATGCCAGTACCACTGCCTTCCATAAAACAATTGGTGGGTACCATGCTGCAAAACTTAAGCGTTTTGATGAGCTTATCCAAAACCAATTATCTACCAGCGTTAATCAAGATGTGCTCGACATGCTAAATGCTAAATATTTTATTACCCAAGATCCTCAAAATGGGTCATATAAAATGTCGAGAAATGCTACCGCTTTAGGAAATGCTTGGTTGGTTAAAAGTGTGCAATATGTTAAAAATTCGGATGAAGAGATGAAGGCTATTAGTAGTTTCGATCCTAAATTACAGGCTATTGTCGACGAGCAGTATAAAGGTATGTTAGATACTACCCGTTTGGGAGCTGATCCAACGGCCTTTATTAAAATGGAAAGCTATCATCCAGATCATATCGAATATTCATATAGTGCGCCGAGAGATGTAATCGCGGTTTTCTCTGAAATCTATTATGATAAAGGATGGAACATGTACATAGATGGTGTACAAAAACCATATTTCAGAGCAGATTACGTGCTTAGAGCTGCACAGCTAACGGCAGGTAACCATAAGGTTGAATTTAAGTTCGAGCCTAAATCTTATTACATGGGAGAGAAAATTTCCTTGGCGGGGTCGGTATTGCTGATCGCATTTTTAGGCTTAGGCTTTTATACCGATAGGAAAAAGAAAGCATAACGTTTAGTATAGCGTAGCTATTCAACTTTTAACTTTCCCTTAACAAATTGCTAATCTTCAGGCTATATTTTTGCATTTATAAAATGTATCAATATGCCTGAATTGCTTTTTGTAGCCTGCGCTATTGCGATAATTGCTTTTTTCTTTAGTCCTTACGAGTTACGGATGCGCGATGGAGAAGATGACCAATGGGAAAAAGAGCTTTAGACGTAGTTGTTATTTCTGATGTGCATTTGGGAACCTATGGTTGTCACGCAAAAGAATTGCTTAAATATCTCAAAAGTATTAACCCTAAGGTAATTGTCTTAAATGGCGATATCATCGATATTTGGCAATTTAGCAAGAACTACTGGCCAGAAACGCACATGAAAGTTCTCCGTAAACTTATGAAGTTTATGGTTGAAGGGGTAACTGTGTATTATTTAACAGGGAACCACGACGAGCTACTCCGCAAATTTTCTGATATGCATTTGGCGTCCTTTCATCTCCAGGATAAATTGGTTTTGGAATTTGATGGCAAAAAAGCATGGTTCTTTCATGGCGACGTATTTGATGTCACCATGCAGCATTCAAAATGGCTTGCCAAGCTCGGCGCAATAGGCTATGATAGTTTAATTTTGCTCAATAGTTTCGTAAACTGGATCTTAACCAAGATCGGTAAGGAGAAAATGAGCTTCTCGCAAAAGATTAAGGCAAAGTTTAAGGATGCCGTAAAGTTTATCAATAGTTTTGAGGAAACCGCTGCCGAACTCGCTGTAGAAAAGGGTTATGATTATGTTGTTTGCGGACATATCCATCATGCCGAAAAAAGAGAAATATTAACCGATAAAGGTTCAGTACTGTACTTAAATAGCGGAGATTGGGTGGAGAGTTTAACGGCATTAGAATATGTTGATCAGCAATGGAAAGTATTCCAGTATGAGGCTAAACATTTTGAAAATGACCTGGTTGAAGAGGGTGTTCTATCGGATGGAGAAAATTTGAAACACAAACTAGATGTTAATGTGTTATTGGAGAAAATAAAACTAACTGCCGGTTAACCGACTTCGTAAGTAAGCCGACTTACGAAGTCGGCTTACTTACGAAGTCGGAATTTTAATTAAAAATACAGATATTAGGCACATGAAGATACTATATGCAATACAGGGTACAGGGAACGGGCATATCAGTAGGGCGAGAGAAATTGTTCCGCTGTTGCAAAAGTATGGCGATCTTGATATCCTGATATCCGGTACACAGGCCGATGTTAAATTAGCCCAAGAAATAAAGTATCAATTGCATGGCTTTAGTTTTGTATTTGGTCAACGAGGTGGAGTAGATCATTTCAAAACCTGGCAAAGTATGAACTTGTTAAGGTTCAAAAGCGACATGGGCAAAATCCCTTTAAATAGTTACAACCTTATCATCAACGATTTTGAACCTGTTACGGCTTGGGCCTGTAAAATTCAAAAAATAGCAAGCGTTTCTTTAAGCCACCAAGCGGCTTTTAAATCAAAAAAGGTTCCCAGGCCCAGAACAATCGACTGGGGAAAGTTAATCTTAAGCCATTATGCACCAACAACCCATCATGTTGGTTTCCACTTTGAGCGTTACGACGATTATATTTATACCCCTGTTATAAGAAGTGAAATAAGAGCTTTGGCGCCGACCAATTTAGGTCATTATACAGTTTATTTGCCAGCGGTATCCGATCAAAGTCTTGTGAAGCTATTACAGCGATTACCTCATGTGAAGTGGGAAGTTTTTTCTAAGCATACCAAGTTCGGTTATCAAGCTGGAAATGTTGTGGTAGAGCCTATCCATAACGAGCACTTCAATCGGAGCTTGGCAAGTTGCGAAGGCCTATTAACCGGTGGCGGCTTTGAGGGGCCGGCCGAAGCGTTGTTTTTAGGGAAGAAATTATTGGTGGCCCCAATGAAATTCCAGTACGAGCAACAATGCAATGCCTATGCCTTGAAACAATTGGGTATCCCCGTTATTTGGGGAAGCACTAAAGATTGGTTTCCTATTTTGAAAGAGTTTATCAATACCCCTCAGTCATTAAAGTTTAACTTCCCAGACGAAACAGCTAAAATTGTCGCAAAGGTAGTGGAAGACTTTGCAAGGTAAAGTTCGCCGAATGGCGCAGGGATGGAGAAGGTTGATAAAAAGATGAATTATTTTCATTAATATAAATTTTACAGCTAACTTGAAATATGGAAAGGGGCGGCTGGGTATACATCATGACTAACAAAAACAAAACTACATTGTATGTAGGTGTTACTTCAAATCTTCCAGCACGGATCTTTCAACATAAATCTCATTATTATCCTCGCTCTTTTACTGCAAAATACAATTTAGAATATTGTATTTACTTTGAGTGTCATTCAACTATTATAGAAGCAATCGCACGAGAAAAGGAAAT
>DATJDT010000340.1:0-3108 GCA_035497275.1 Pedobacter sp. | reverse complement strand
CCGCGAGTTATGAGGCTAGGAAATTTGGTATACGCTCGGCCATGACTTCAAAAAAGGCGCAACAATTGTGTCCTTATGCAATTTTTGTGAGACCAAGATTTGCTGCTTACAAGGAGGTGTCGGTTAAAATAAGAGAGATTTTTAGCCGTTATACCGACTTGATCGAGCCTTTATCATTAGACGAAGCATACCTTGATGTAACAGTAGACAAGTTAAATATTGGGTCGGCCATTACCATCGCTGAGGAAATTAAAAAGGCCATTAAATCTGAGTTAAATTTAACAGCTTCAGCAGGCGTGTCAATTAATAAGTTTACCGCTAAAATTGCATCAGATATGAATAAACCTGATGGACTGACATTTATAGGCCCTTCTCGCATTGAGGCTTTTATAGAGCAGCTTCCGGTTGAGAAATTTTTTGGTGTGGGTAAAGTAACCGCTGAGAAGATGAAAAGGCAGGGATTGTTTACTGGTAAAGACTTGAAACAATTAACGGAGTACCGATTAATGCAACTTTTTGGTAAAACCGGAAAATTCTTTTATCAAATTGTAAGGGGAATCGATAACCGTGAAGTAAGAGCAAACCAAGAGATTAAATCAATTAGTGCAGAAGATACATTCATGGACGACTTAGATCGGGGTGAAGAACTGGATGATTGGTTAGCTCAGATAACTAAATCAGCCTATAAAAGGCTACAGTATTATCAGATTTATGGTAGGACAGTGACCTTGAAAATAAAATTCGAAGATTTTAAGATTATTACTCGAAGTCAATCATTTCCAAGTCCAATGGTTGCATTGGAAGATATTTTGGCTGTTACCAATCACCTACTTAAAAACGCCGATCTTAATGGTAAGAAAATAAGATTGCTAGGCGTTTCATTCAGTAATTTTGGAGAAATAAAACTTAGGGAAAAAAATATTGGCTATCAACCAACACTATTTCCAAACAATTAATGTTTACTTAATATATTGTTAACAGCATAGTATTATTTTTATACCTATTAATTACAGCAAGTTATGAAATCAAATAGTATAGTAATTGCCCTTTTAATTGTTGCGATTTTAGCTTTTGTTTATTTCATCATCAAAAGAAATAGGAAAGATCAAAAAAGTCTAGAAAAGGAACTAAATCAAAGAGAGGTGAAGCCGGAAAAGCATGATGACGAACATATTTAACTTGTTCGCAAAGCTCAGTTAATTGCTGATTAATAATCTTGTTCTTTGTTGAAATCTAAAAAACAGCAAAACAGATGCCGTTAATAAGCCAATAGTAAGACCATACCAAATTCCATTTACACCCATGTTAAGATAGATGCCTAAAAAATATCCTAAAGGTATGCCGATTATCCAGTAAGATAAGAAAGTAATATAGGTAGGGACATTTACATCACCAATTCCTCTTAAAACACCTAAGCCAACTACTTGGGTTCCATCAAATAGCTGAAAAAAGCCAGCTATAATTAATAACTGGGCCGCAATACCAACCACATGATCATCTTTAGTATAAAAATAGGGTAGTAAGCCACTTCCAAACATAAATAACAAGGCGGTGCAAGTCATAAATAAAATAACCACATGGTAACTTGCTATTGCCGAACGTCGCAAATCGGTAAAGCTTTTTTCGCCTAAATAATTTCCAGTTTTGATTGTAGCTGATGACGCAATGCCACTTGCTACCATATAAGTTAATGCGGCTAAGCTAATTGCAATTTGATGGGCTGCTTGCTCAGCCGTTCCAATTGTACCGATCAATACTGCTGCACCGCTAAATGCCGAAATTTCGAAAATGTATTGCATGGCTACGGGAGCGCCAATTTTTATAATTTGCGAGCTCCTCATTTTATCGATAAATGATATCTTAAATTGCAACAGATAGCTTTTAAAATGAGCGGAACGAAGTACATAGAAGCCCATCACCAGCGCCATCAGTACCCTATCAATTAACGTGCTCAAACCAACTCCTTTTACACCCATAGGTTCAACTCCAAACATTCCCTTCACAAAAATAATCCCCAAAACGATGTTAATGAGGTTGCCTACAATAGAGATCCTCATGGCCTGCATGGTAAAGCCTAAGCCTTCGGCAAATTGTTTAAAGGTTTGAAAAATCATTAATGGCACAATGGATAGAGCCAAAAGACCTAAGTATGGTTTTGCATACTTTACCACTTCTGCCGACTGCCCCAGCTGATCGATAACCGATAAGGTACCCCAGTGAATGATAGCATATAAAAAAATACCTGTTATCAAGTTTATAATTAAACTGTTAGATAGCAATCTTCCACATTCGTCTTTATCTTTTCGGCCACTTGCCTGTGCAATTAATGGAGTTAATCCATAAGAAATACCTAAGCCAATTACCAATACCAGCATAAATAAACTGTTCACCAAAGAAACTGCTGCTAATTGAGTTGTGCCTGCAAATTGACCAACAATTACACTATCGGCAATGTGTGTTGCCATGTGGCCAATTTGTGAAACCACTATGGGGCCCGCAAGGATAAGATTTTCTCGGTAATAAGCCTTGTATTTAGTAAAGATAGATAGTTGCATTTGGCAAAGTTAATGAAAGACTTAATAAGTTTGCCTACTTCCGACTTACGAAGTTTCCTTGCGCTCAGTCCGGTGCTAACTTACGAAGTTCTCCACGCTTAGTCCGGCGCTAACTTCGTAAGTCGGCCGTGAAATATTCTTCCTTCTCTGAAAGGTGAGGGATAATTACTCCAGCTAATATGAGACTTACGATTACTCTTTGGGCTTTTTTATGGGAAGATTTTACGAGTTTGGCGTATTCTTTAAAGGTAATCCTTTCATGTTCTGCTAAATAGCTTAATAGTTTTTGCTCATGAGCTGAATAGGAAATAAACTGGCCGGTTTCTTTTGCCCCTTCCTTTAGTACGTCGACAATAATTTTACTGGCAAGCACACTTTTATCTTTTACACGAAAATAGACCCACCATTTTTTATTTTCGTCTAAGGCATAGTGGGGTTTTGTATCGCTTTTAGGGATATCAACAACTAATACAACCTTTTCATCCAGGTAAACTTCTTCAAATCTGGGCTCAATAGCAGGTTTACAAAACTGGTTGGCCGCTTTACTGATCAT
>DATJDT010000339.1:0-4689 GCA_035497275.1 Pedobacter sp. | reverse complement strand
TATCGTTTATATTTTGGGCAAAAAAAAGCAAATGGGCTTTTTTTTGAAGGAAGTACTGGATTGATTTCATCAAATCAAGATCGTCACCATTGGGATTCGATGGGGAATTTAACATATGTAAGTCCAAATTGGACTAGTTTGGGCTTTGGGATTGCTGCTGGTGTAAAAGTGTTGAGTCGTTATGGTATGTTCTTCGAGGCATATTATGGTTTGGGCAAATTAATGGGTGAAAGGAAACTTTTAAGCCGAAACTATCCTAGAAGAGGACTTACAGTAGGCTATAGATTTTAATGTAAATTTATTGGTTTCTTAAATAGTTGGTAAAAGCAAAACAATTTTTAAATTTATAAATTGTAACTTATTGCTGAATTTTAACGTTTTACAAATAAAACAACCAAACAAACAAATAAACATGAAAAAACTTTTACTAATGGGCTTAATATTAGCCTCATCCTTTGCAAGCTTTGCTCAAGAAGCCGATACAATAAAAAAAGCCATCCAAAAAGATGCTGAATCTATTGGACATGGTGGGGTAAATGAATTAAAATTCAACCTGTTATATGCGATCATTGGTATGCCTGAAATTACCTATGAGCGTCTTATTACAGACAATATGGGTGTAGGAGTTTCCCTGCTAGTTGGGGTTGATGAAAGTGCAGAATATCAATTTGGTCTTACGCCTCATTTCCGCATATATTTTGGTAGCCAGAAAGCCAATGGCTTCTTTATTGAAGGAAGTTCAAGCGTTATTACACATAGAGATTATGATGACGATTATAAGTTTAGGTCTGTTGATCGAACAAATTTTGGGCTTGGAGCAGCTGGAGGAAGGAAATTTTTGACTCGCAACGGGTTTTTAGGAGAAGTTTCATTTGGAATAGGTAGATATATTGGTAATCACAATGGTGAGCAAGCTTATTTTAGAGGTGGGCTAACTTTAGGAAAACGGTTTTAACCTAAAGCGATAAATAAAACAGAAGGGGATTCTATCATTTAGAATCCCCTTCTGTTTTATTAGGCACTATAAATTAGTGTCTACCATGACCATTTCCTCTATCGTGACCTCTTGATTTCGATCTTCTGTCGTGATCATACTTTCCATTTCCTTTAGCATATCTATAATCAACATGTCTTACTTCATTGTACCTTACATTTGATCTCGAATAGCTAGATTGATAGCGATTATGTTGTAAATATGGGCGAGGTTCGTTAATCACAATCTTTCTGCCACCGTATAAATCGTAATTGCGGTAACGTGAAGGGAGAGATTTGCGATGTACCCATCTGTTTCTTTCTAAATAAACAAATTGCCTTGTTGGAACGTAATAATAGCTTTCCACTTCAGGTAAGTAATAATAATCAACATGGTCGTAACCTCTAGGACCCCAGTTTGGTTGCAAGCCAATGTTAATTTGTAAGCTTACTTGTGCTTTTGCAGGTTGATAAATGGCAGCGGCACTAGCCACTAATACCATTAGGATTAATTTTTTCATCGTTTTTCATTTTTGTGTACAATACCTAATGCTAATTATGTGCCACAAATAGAATGTTACCTTAAAATCACAATTTTGATACATTTTTGATTTATATTTGGACAGTATAATGAAGGTTTTTAAAGATATTTTCCATTAATGAGTGTAAGTACAACGGAGTTTGAATTAGTTTCTGGTTTAGAAATACATGTGCAGTTAAATACACAGTCTAAAATATTTTCATCTGATAGCGCGACTTTTGGTGCTGATCCCAATACACATATTTCTCCGGTTTCATTGGCCCTACCTGGTGCGCTTCCCAAATTAAATAAAGAGGTAGTAGAAAAAGCTATCAGAATTGGCTTAGCTTTAAATTGCAAGATCAATCAACATAATTTTTTTGACAGAAAGAATTATTTCTATGCTGATTTACCTAAGGGTTATCAAATTACACAAGATAATAGTCCGATTTGCGGAAAAGGTTACCTTACAGTTTATTTAGCTAATGGACAGGAGAAAAAAATCGGAATCAACCGCATTCATTTAGAAGAAGATGCGGGTAAAAGTATGCATGATCAAGACCCTGCTTTTTCTTATGTTGACTTGAATAGAGCAGGAGTTCCATTAATTGAAATCGTAACAGAGCCAGATATTCGAAGTGCCGAAGAAGCATCGGCATTACTCACGGAAATTAGGCAACTAGTTAGGCATTTAAATGTAAGTGATGGAAATATGGAAGAAGGATCACTACGTTGCGATGCCAATATTTCTATCCGCCCTATAGGCAGTAGTGATTTTGGTACCCGATGCGAGGTAAAAAACCTAAACTCCATTCGCAATGTACGCAGAGCAATGGATTTTGAATTTTCACGCCAGGTTGAGGTTATTTCAAATGGAGGTAAAATTGTGCAAAGTACGTTGAATTTCGATGCTGATAACGGTACCACATCGCCCATGCGTAGTAAAGAAGAGGCAAACGATTATCGCTATTTTCCTGATCCAGATCTGCAACCTATTGAAATCTCGGATGAATGGCTAGCAAAAGTTAAATCTTCCATGCCACTATTGCCTAAAGAACTTGCACTTAAATTGGTAAGCGATTTAGGTATCAGCGCGACAGATGCGGGCATAATTGCCCAGGATATAGATACCTATCAATATCTTTTAGCTGCATTGCCAAAAGTTAACCATCAAAAAAGCCTTGTAAATTGGTTAAATGGCTCCATTAGAGCTTTGCTAAACGAACAAGGAATTAATATTACTGAGTTTAAACTAAGGCCAGAACAACTGGCCGATCTGATCAATTTGGTTGATGATAAGAAAATTAGTCAGCAAAATGCACTACAACAATTATTACCAGCGTTAAATACCACTGACGATGTACTTGGGCTTGCAAAACAGTTAAATTTATTAATTGTAGAAGATAGCAGTGAAATTTCTGACTATATTACCGAAGTGTTAGCCAAATATGAAGCTCAAGTGCAAGCCTATAAAGGCGGGAAAAAAGGTGTACTTGGTTTATTTGTTGGAGAAGTAATGAAATTAGCTAAAGGTAAAGCCGACGCTAAGAAAATAAGTGATTTAATTATAGAAAAATTGAAATAACTATGAAACGTTTCGGATATATTGCCTGTTTACTTGTGATTTTTATTGCCGCATGTAAAGACAAATCTAAGTTTACAATTGAGGGGAAATTTGAGAATTTTGGTTCAGTAAATAAAGTTTATCTGTATGGAATGGATAGCAGCTCGATGTCGGTTATAGACTCGACTACCCTTTCTGCCAAAGGAGAATTTAAATTTTCTAGAGCTAATGAAAACGCCGATTTTTACAGATTGAACATCGGTAATAATGACTATATGTTCATTGCAAAAAATGGCGATGAAATTAAATTTGAGGCTGATATAACCAACGCCAATCATGACTATAAGTTAAGCGGAGCAGATGAAGCGGATAAGTTAACTGAGTTTAATACGATGAAATTCAAAGCATCAGAAAACTTAGATAAAATAAAAGCAGATTTTGATCAAAAAGTTGAAGCAAATCCTGAAAGTAGAGATGCTATACTTGAACAAATTAAACCTCGATACATGAAGGCTATGGACGAGATAAATGCAAATGTGATCAAATTTGCTAACGATAATACGAATTCACTGGTGAGCTTTTATGCAATTAGCTCAATTAATCCGACTGGAAATGAAGATGTGTTGGTAGCTTACGCAGAGAAAGTTGATGAAAGCATAAAAAAGAACCCTGCAGTAAAGAGTTTTGTAGATCGTGTTAATAAACTGAAATCACTATTAGTAGGGCAGGTTGCGCCCGCTTTTACGATCAATTCATTTGACAACAAGCCAATAAACTTGGCAGACTTCAAAGGAAAGTATGTTTTAATCGATTTTTGGGCATCGTGGTGCGGACCATGCAGAGCTGAAAATCCTAACGTTGTTAAAGCATATAATACATACAAGGACAAGAATTTCACCATTTTAGGGATTTCGCTTGACAAAGATAAAGCTGCTTGGGCGCAGGCGATTAAACAAGATGGATTAACGTGGACCCATGCTGGCGAATTAGCCGATTTTGAAGGTGCTACAGTTAAATTATACCAAGTTCAAGGGATACCGAGTTCATTTCTTTTAGATCCAACAGGTAAAATCATTGCGCGTGATTTAAGAGGAGAAGAATTGGATTCCTTTTTAAAGAAAACCTTACCTTAAACCTAAATTATTGTTAAGGATTAATCGACTTAACAATTTGTTAACTTCATTTTAACCCTATAGTACAATTGTATACTTACTTTCGTAACAAATAATTAAACAATGAGTACAGCTAAGCAAAAAATATTAATCGTTGATGATGAACCAGATATTTTAGAATTGATAGAGTACAATCTAAAAAAAGAAGGTTATCAAGTATATTTAGCTAGTAATGGGCAGGATGGAGTTGCAATGGCTAAAAAGATACATCCGGATCTCATCATTTTGGATATCATGATGCCCAAAATGGATGGCATTGAAGCCTGTAGGTTAATGCGCGCTATTCCAGAGTTTAAAAATACCTTTATGGTGTTTCTAACTGCACGAAGCGAGGAGTATTCGGAGATTGCTGGGTTTAATGTAGGTGCAGACGATTATATAGCCAAACCAATTAAGCCAAGAGCATTGGTTAGTCGTATTAATGCTATTTTACGTAGAAACAGTAGTGGCGAAGAAAGCTC
>DATJDT010000338.1:0-3085 GCA_035497275.1 Pedobacter sp. | reverse complement strand
CCAAAGGTTCTCGTCGTAATTTTCTAAAAATCATTAATGATTCGTTGGTAACGATACGGTAAAACCAGGTACTAAATTTAGCTTGTTGGTGGAATTTACTTAAGTTACTAAATGCATTGATGAATGCTTTTTGAACGGCCTCTTCCGCTAAAAACTCATCTTTAACAATCGATAAGGCAATGGAAAATGCCATATGCTTATAGGTTGTTATAAAATAGCTAAATGCTTCAGTATCCCCTTTAAGTACTTTACGAATGTAAGATACATCCATAATTAATTAACCTTTTTCATTGCTGTCCGAAGAACGGGTTATCATTAGCAAAGCGACACCAAAACAAACCGCATATACTGCAAAAAAACCACCGTCGCTTATGAGAGACCTTAATTCAAGGCTCTCAATGATTTCAATTATTGCCGCTCCCGCGGCAAAAGCAAAGAGCATAATTGCAATCTTTCGCACCATCTTGTTGGTACTTTGCATATGTTCACCTGGATCGATCCCCTTTTCTATCATCAACATCAATTCTCGATGCCGAGCGCGTTTCCAGAAAAACCAAGCTAAGAAAAAGCAAAGTGTAACCATAAAGATAAAAGCGATGCCGAGGTATTGTTTAATTTCATACATGAGCTGGAAAATTATTTATTAAGTTAAAGCTACTCTTCAATTTCGAATTATAATGTTTCAATTAACATTTTTTTTAGTTCATCCACTGTGGGGTTAATGGCAAGAATTTTACCTTGGCGATCGAACAGTACCATTCCGCCTCCAGAACGATTTAAGCCATATTTATTCCAAATTAACTGTTTATCCTCCAAATCTACCAAGGTTAACCAAGGATGTTTTTCACGATCAAGCGCAGTCTTCAGCCCCGCTAAATCTTTGAATTCTCGTGCCACACCAATTACCTCAAATCCCTTATCCTTAAAAGTAGTATAAAGAGGAAGTACTTCACGAGTTTTTGAAATGCAGGGTCCACACCATGACGCCCAAAGATTAAGCAAAGTAACTTTTCCTTTCATCGTTGATGAAAGTTGATGAGATTTACCCTTGAGATCTGGGGCAATAAAATCTATGAATTGATCTCCCTTTTGTAACTTAAAACCATTGATAAAATTAGCCATCACAATGTGATAGGGATGTTGCGGGATTGCTTTTGAAAGATGATTGTAAGCCGCGATAACTAATTTACTGATATATGGATCTTCTCGATGGTTGTGAAAATCATCATATACCATGTAGTAAGAAACTGAGTTAGCATGCTGTTTCACATAGGCATAACGACTATTGTACATCCCTTCTATGATATTTCGTTCCTCCGCACTTATTGTTATACCTACTGGACTCAAGTCGGTATGATTCCTGCTCAGGCTATCTATTTTATAATATGTTCCGTTTGCTATTGCTGCTCTACGCTTTTGACGTACAGCTAAATAAGCCGATTTAAAAGTCGAAGACAAATCGGCCATAAACTTGGTATAAGATTGATTTAAAAGACCTCCTATAACCAAGTTATTATCGTCGGCCTCCGAATTAGGATAGAGTGTAAGGCGAATTTCCGATGTATCAGGAAATAAGATTACTGGTTTATAGGCCATTGCTTCCAACTCTTCCTCAAAAATCAGTTGATAAGCTTCCTGTTCAACGACAGTTAGTTTATAATCAAATTCATTGTTTACAATCGGGATACGAACCATTGAATTACTTCTAGGATCTGTGGTAGCTTTCATTAAAAAGATCGCCTTGCTCGCGCGATTTTCAATCCTGCCCTTAATATGACAAGTTATAGGTTTGGTACTTGCGAATAATGTTCCAGAGCTAAAGATAGCGAGGAGGAAAAGATAAAAGTTAAATTTCATGGCTTAATTTTTAATTGTTGCCGATAGGATGATTCTGTTTACTAAAAGGTTACAATTAATAAAAAATCTTCCTTAGCCGCTGACTTTCAACCCTCTAATTTTTATTCAATTTTTAAGTACAAAGTCGAATATTTGTGTACCTTTGTATCCCGTACAAAAACAATTAAAAAGGCGTAAAACACCTAATTAATTTCACAAACTCACAAACATGACTAAGTATATTTTTGTTACGGGCGGTGTTACTTCCTCATTAGGTAAGGGCATCATCTCCGCTTCATTAGCCAAACTTTTACAAGCTAGAGGTTACCGGGTAACCATCCAAAAATTTGATCCTTATATCAATATTGATCCAGGAACATTGAACCCATATGAACATGGTGAATGCTATGTTACCGAAGATGGAGCCGAAACAGATTTAGATCTTGGTCATTACGAAAGATTTTTAAATGCGCCAACTACACAGGCCAACAATATCACTACTGGTCGGATTTATCAAAATGTAATCAACAAAGAAAGACAAGGCGATTACCTTGGTAAAACTGTACAAGTTGTACCTCATATTACCGACGAAATTAAACGCAACATGCGTATTTTAGGTGAAACTGGCAATTATGATATCGTAATTACGGAGTTGGGCGGTACAGTTGGCGATATCGAATCGCTTCCTTTTATTGAGGCTGTACGTCAATTTAAATGGGAAGAAGGCTCTTCAAATGCCATTGTAATCCATTTAACCTTAATTCCTTTCTTAGCAGCAGCTGGTGAATTAAAGACCAAACCAACACAACACTCTGTTAAAGCACTATTAGAATACGGTATCCAACCAGATATTTTAGTATGCCGTACCGAACACCATATCAGTGCTGATATTCGTAAAAAAATTGCGCTATTCTGTAATGTAAACGTAAATGCAGTTATTGAATCGATTGATGCTTCGTCAATTTATAGCGTACCGTTATTAATGATGAAAGAGCAGTTAGATAAAACAGTACTAAGTAAGTTAAAATTACCTGCTAAAAACGAACCCGACATGGAAAGCTGGAAAGACTTCCTAGGTCGTTTAAAAAACCCAACTGCCGATGTTAGAATTGGATTAGTTGGTAAGTACGTTGAATTGCCAGATGCTTATAAATCAATTACGGAAGCCTTTATTCACGCTGGTGCAAAAAATGAATGTAAAGTACGTGTTGAATATATTCCGTCAGAAAGTATTTATCCAGACAATGTT
>DATJDT010000337.1:0-2577 GCA_035497275.1 Pedobacter sp. | reverse complement strand
TTTGGACATTTACAGTTTTGGATGGGTAGCATTTTAAGAAATTAGTAGTTAAACTAGGTTGGAAATCCAATCCATTCACGCCCTCTACAGTACTTGCACCGAAGGTGATAACGTTAATACTGTCTTTCGAAAAATACTTTGCAGATTCAGGACAACTTGCACCGGTTATCTGTGCAACGGCAGTATTAAACAGACTTAATAAAGTAAAAATATAGAAGGCCAATGCCCGAAATCTCATCCCAATAAAATTTTTAAAGCATTTTGTTAGCCTTATTGTTACAAATATATAATTATTTGTTAAAGGTTAAGAGTTAGTAGGCATTTTGCTAAAATAGCTATATTTGCCTAAAATCTACAAGTTATGCAAGAGATAAAAAAATATGTTGAAGACAATAAACAGCGCTTTTTGGATGAATTATTTGAATTGTTACGATTTCCATCTGTAAGCGCGGATCCGAAATATAAAGGTGATGTACTAAAAACGGCCGAATTTGTTGCTCAAAAATTGAAAGACGCAGGAGCCGACAAAGTAGAAATCTGTGAAACTGCTGGATATCCGATCGTTTATGGAGAAAAAATCATTGATTCGAAATTACCTACTGTTTTAATATATGGTCATTATGATGTTCAACCGGCTGATCCATTAGAGTTGTGGAAAACTCCACCTTTTGAGCCTACAGTTAGAGATGGAAAGATTTATGCCCGTGGTGCATGTGATGATAAGGGCCAATTTTATATGCATGTGAAAGCATTTGAATTGATGATGAAAACCAATACTTTAGCTTGCAATGTAAAGTTCATGATTGAAGGTGAGGAAGAAGTGGGGTCGGCTAATTTAGGTATTTTTGTGAATGACAATACCGAGCGCTTAAAGGCTGATGTAGTATTGATTTCGGATACTTCGATGATAAGCATGGAAAATCCTTCAATTGAAACTGGCTTACGCGGTTTAGCTTACATGGAAGTTGAAGTAGTAGGTCCTAATAGAGATTTACATTCTGGAGTGTATGGCGGTGCTGTTGCAAATCCAGCTACGATATTGTGTAAAATGATAGCCTCTTTACATGACGAAAATAACCACATTACAATCCCTGCATTTTACGATAAAGTAATCGAATTAAATGAGGAGGAAAAGAAAGCCCTCAATTCTGCACCATTTGATCTACAGGAATATAAAGAAGATCTTGAAATTAATGCCGAATGGGGAGAAAAAGGATATACTACTTTGGAACGGACAGGAACTAGGCCAACACTGGAAGTAAATGGCATCTGGAGCGGTTACACTGGTGAAGGAGCTAAAACTGTTTTACCGAGTAAAGCAAATGCTAAAATATCGATGCGTCTTGTGCCAAATCAAAACTCAGATGAGATTAGTGAAATCTTCACAAAACACTTCGAAAGTATTGCGCCTGATTATGTAAAAGTAAAGGTAACGGCCCACCATGGTGGAGAACCTGTAGTTACACCTACAGATAGTGTTGCTTATAGAGCTGCTGAGAAAGCAATTGAAATAAGTTTTGGTAAAAAGCCTATCCCAACTCGCGGAGGTGGCAGTATTCCTATCGTTGCATTATTTGAAGATGTATTGGGAATTAAATCTGTATTATTTGGCTTTGGCCTAGATAGCGATGCTTTACATTCGCCAAACGAGAAATACGATATATACAATTATTATAAGGGCATTGAAACTTTGCCGTTATTTCATAAGTACTTTGCCGAATTAAGTAGATAAATATATAGTTTACCACCTAAGAAACCCTAGCAAGCCTCATTTTTGGGTATTCTTGGGTGGTATATTTCTTTTAAAGGATGCCTGTTCGCAAACGAAAACCTTCTCGAAAAAAAAGCAAAGGCCTATCTTTACAGTTGAAATTTGCTATTGCTAGTGTTTTACTAGTTCTTTTATCGCCATTTTACTACGGTTATGTGCTAAAGGTAGCTTCAACTACTTGGTTTTGGTTGCGCCACCCAAGCGATGATCAAAATTATAGAACTTATGAAAGCTACGAGATTAAAATCCCGAAGAAATATAGCATTCATGGAATTGATGTTTCTTATTATCAGGGTAAAATAGATTGGCAAAAAGTAAGCGCAATGAATGATGATGGTGTGAAAATAACCTTTGCCTTTATAAAAGCCACAGAAGGAATTTTAAATGTGGATCCATATTTTCAACGTAATTGGCGCGAAGCCCCAAAATCGGGAATAAAAGTAGGTGCATATCATTTTTTTAGACCTCGAAAATCTGGCTTATGGCAAGCAAATTTTTTTCTGCAAACGGTAAGTATGGAGAAGGGAGACTTACCACCAGTTGTAGATGTTGAAAGTTTGGATGGTGTAAGTCCTGAGAAGATGAGAAAAGAGTTAAATGCTTTTGTTATCAGGGTTGAGGAACGAACTAATGTTAAGCCTATAATTTATACCGGACTTAAATTTTATCAAAGCTACTTAGCGCAATATTATCAAGATTATCCCTTTTGGGTAGCGCATTATCACCAAGCCAAGCTAAAACTTAATGATAAAGCCTGGAAATTCTGGCAGCATTCTGATAAAGCTAGCATAAATGGCATTCATCAT
>DATJDT010000336.1:0-2676 GCA_035497275.1 Pedobacter sp. | reverse complement strand
GATTACGACGGTTCCAAAACCGATTTCGGCTCGAGTATCAATTACGGTTTGCAGGAATATTTAATAGCATCGGTCGTCGATTGTATTAGAACTGTGAGAAATAAACTGGGATTGACTATTCCTGAAGCCGAAGCACTTGTTTTAGCATCGAAAGCTTGGGATGCTGAAAAGAAAGAGTTTGATAGGTTCAAAGAACATTTTTTTCAATTGGCAACTAAGTATCACTGGTTTCATTAGTTCCCCCCCACGCTGGCGCGAGCGAAAATAGAACTCAAAGCTAGTGCAGGCCTGCGGCCTGTTCTAAATATGGCGGCCAATTTAGTTACATGGCTACCATAATTTTATGTTTACGTATAATTTATTATTTTTTATTATTTGAATGAGCAGAAAGTACAAGTTTCATAATACAGCAGGCATGTACTTTGTGAGCTTTGCTACTATCAACTGGGTTGATATATTTGTGAGGGAAGATTATTTCAATGTGGTTGTAGAAAGTTTGGTGTATCGTGCCAAGCCATGTACATCTTATTTTTAGGGCAAAAGAAAGTAACCCAAGTCAGGTTTTGGGTCGTTTCAAAGAGCATACCTCGAAATGCTTACGTAAGCTGATTTCGGAAAGTGGTGTGGAGAGCAGGCGGGAATGGTTGCTATGGATGATGGAAAGGGCGGCTAAGAAGAACAGTAGTGTTAGTAAATACCAATTTTGGCAGCACCACAATAAGCCTATAGAATTGTGGAGTGTAGATGTGATAGAACAGAAGGCTAATTACATTCATAACAATCCAGTTGCTGCCGGGTTTGTTACCGCGCCCGAGCATTGGAAATATTCAAGTGCTTCAACCTATTGTGGCTTAGGTGGTGTTTTAGAGATAGACTTGTTGTGGTAGTTTTAAATAGTAGAAATATTGTGAGGTTACGGGCGGCACGCCCGCACCAGCCGGGTAATAGAAATTTTTACAAAAACGTAAATAAATGAAATACTTAAAATCAGTTATCTTATCTATGTTGCTGTCGCTTGTGGGATGCACTCAATCTAAAAAGCAAATTTTCATAGTTCCAGCAAATTATTCAGGTTGGGTAAATATTGTTTTTGAGGAGGCAAACTCAAAAAATGAAGCTATCGAATTTGATGGTGGAGAAATCTATGTGATTACCGGTAACCCAGAAAAGTTTTCAATAAAAAGTCAAATGTTTACACCAGGTAGCTACGAAACATACATCTATTCAGTGAGCGGAGATTCTATTACAGAGCTTAGTTGGAATGGGTTTCCATATAAACAAGTCGAATTAGCTGGATCAAGAAATCAAAATGGGAACGTGAAAACAGGATTGGTAAAAAATCCGACATTTTCGTTTTATGTGAGTGCGCAACTAAAGCATAGAGACAGTCTGTATTTAGACAAGCTTCCTGAAAACGCTCTGTTTCCACGTTAGTTGTTTTACGAAGCGTAAAAAAAGCGAATCCTTTCGTGTGCACTAAATAGAAAATAGCTAATTAGAAATGATTCTTTAGCTAAAATAGTATCATTAGTGGTTGGCTGTCTTGCGACGACTATCAACCAGGAAGGTCGTTGCTTTGGCACACGAAAGGATTCGTGCCCCAGCACCAGGGTAGCATGCTTTTGTAACCTACGGTACTTATGAATCGCTAATCAATTGATTGACGATTAGATATCAAGGCTAAAGCTGAAATTGAATAAGATAAACTTCCTCCTTATCTGAATTCAAATCTACATCCATGCTAAACTCGTTATTTTGCTTTTCCCTCAATATTGCTCCGCATACATGCAATATTAGTCTGTCTTGATACTGATCAATCCTAAATCCAAACGGCCTAAAAGCTTCATCCGTTATTTTTCCAAATTGTGTTTCCACCTCTTTGAGGCTTGGTGTTAGTTCTTCTTTGTTGAATTCAAAAATAGCAGTGTCATTTATAAGAGAAGTCAACTCTGCGTATTTTTGGTACTTAATCAAATCTACCACCTTAAAAGCAAATGGCATTCTCTTTAATACTGCTTGCAGGATATTAGTCGAATAGTCAAGTTCAACCTTTTGGCCGTCTTTAAATTTAACTTCTATCCGTATTTCATCATAATTTTTTTTCTCCTCTTTTAAGTTTTTGTAAAACAAATAGGCTATGTTGGAAGCAGGCATTTCAATTCTATGCCCATTCTCTTCCAATAGGTCGCTTTCGTACAAACTCAATTTAAAATATTTGTTTGAATCTTTACTTGATGAAACAGATGAGCCCACAGAATATTCACATTTTCCACCGTAAAAATCAACTACCTCCTGTACTCCTCTTTTTTCGTTGTCCGAGGCCTTGATAAGATTAGACAGCAGTCCGTTTCCTTTATCAGTTTGGGTTTGGTTGCCACAGGAGCTTATTAAAAAGGTCATCAAAGCGAATGGCAGTAATAAATGCTTCATTTAAAATTAGAGATTTATAGAAGTAGTATCGAGGCTCAAATTTAGTTTGAGATAGATAAATATGCAAATCTTTCGCAATCGACTTGGCAAAGGTCGAATGACCCGCTGCGGCGTAGGCTCAGACTGTATTCCGAGGTGTAATAGAGAGGGGCAAAATAGCCCAAAAAACAAAAAAGTCCCGATATTATCGGGACTTTTTGCGGACTGGACGGGACTCGAACCCGCGACCTCCGCCGTGACAGGGCG
>DATJDT010000335.1:0-7526 GCA_035497275.1 Pedobacter sp. | reverse complement strand
TGTTTCAACACCGGTTGGTCCGCCACCCACAATCACAAAATTTAATAATTTTGCTTCGCTTTCTGCGTCTTTGGCAATCAGTGCTGCTTCTAAATTTTGTAAAATCAAACTCCTTAAGTTTAAAGCTTCAGGAATAGATTTCATGGGCATGGCATTTTGTTCAATTTCAGTCTGACCGAAAAAATTGCTGGTGGAACCTGTAGCTATCACTAAATAATCATACTCGATGGTGCCTATTGTAGTTAAAAGCTTATTTTCTGCTGGAATTACTTTTTCAACTTCTGTTACCCTAAATTTAAGGTTCTTTTGCCCCTTGAATATTTTTCTGATAGGAAAGGCAATGGAATCAGCTTCTAATCCTCCAGTAGCTACTTGATAGAGCAAGGGCTGAAAAGTGTGATAGTTATGTTTGTCTAAAATGGTGATGTCAACGTCTTGATTTCGAAGTTTTTTGGCAAGTTCAATCCCCCCAAAGCCACCTCCAACAATTACAATTTTTTTCATACTAGATAAACTCATATTACAGCATTTAGTTTGGTAAATATAGGAAGTAAACTATTGATCGAAGTTAAACTAGTTTAATAAAAAAAGGCATCCATACCTGGATGCCTTTTTATGCATTGTGCTATTTAATTTCGTAAGTCGATATGCTAACGCTTATTTAACAGCTTTAATTTTTTCTTTCTTTGATAAATCAATTACGATAGGGGTAGAAATACACAATGATGAATATGTACCAATGATACGTCCAATCAATAGTGCAAATATAAATCCTCTAATACTGTCACCACCAAAGATGAAAATAACCAAGAGTACAAAGAATACCGTTAACGATGTTAAAATAGTACGACTTAACGTGCTATTTAAAGCAAAATTAATTAATGTATTGCGTTCTTCTCCATATACGTCAACTTTACCGGCTTCGCCTAATTTCTCACGGATACGGTCAAATACAACAACTGTTTCTGTCATGGTATAACCCATTACCGTTAAAATAGCAGCGATAAAATCTTGGCCAATTTCTAAAGAGAATGGTAAAACACCATCTAAGATCGTATAGAATGATAATACTAAAAGTACATCATGGAATAATGCGATAACTGCACCTAAACCATATTGCCATTTTCTGAAACGAACCAAGATGTAAATAAACATCACGATACATGAGAATAAGATCGCTCCATAAGCGCCATAAAGAATATCACTTGCAACGGTTGGGGTTACTTTTGCACCACCTTCATTGGTGAATTTAGCACCAGTAGTTGCTAATCCTTTATTTAAGGCTTCTTCAACAACCTTATCAGCGTTTTCTGCCTGGTCTAAGATATGGTAAGTGGTGGTGATTTTTAATTCATTTGCCGAACCTGCAGTTACAACCTGAGTTTCTTCCTCCGCGCCAAAAACCGCTTTTAATTTTCCTTTTACATCTTCAGTATCCATTGCTTTATCGAAGTGAACGATATAAGTTCTACCTCCTTTAAAGTCGATACCAAGATTTAATCCGCCATTTTTAATATAAAAACCAATACCTAAAACAATGATTGCTGTAGATATACCATAGTATAATTTTCTATGTCCAACAAAGTTGAAGGCGATATTTTTAAATGCATTGTGGGTTACCTTATTGTCAAAAGAAATATTTGCTTTTTTGGCTAATAGTCCTTCAAATACCAAACGTGAAATTAAAACTGCAGCGAATAAAGAGGTTGCAATACCTACACATAAGGTAGTTGCAAAACCCTGTACTGGTCCAGTACCAAAAACAAATAAGATAATACCTAAGATAAAAATTGTAACGTTCGAGTCAATGATTGACGACATCGCATGTTTAAAACCTTCTTTAATCGCTACACCAGTATTTTTCCCATGTGCTAATTCTTCCCTAACACGTTCAAAAATTAGGATGTTCGCATCAACTGATAAACCGATCGTTAATACGATACCAGCAATACCAGGTAAGGTTAGTACTGCACCAAAGGCAGCTAATACCCCCATGATGAAGAATACGTTAATTACCAACGCTAAGTTAGCCACCCATCCTGCTTTATTGTAATATAAAGCCATGAATACTAAAATCACGATAAATGCAATTACAAATGAAGATAAACCACTGTCAATCGCTTCCTGACCTAATGATGGACCAACTACGAAGTCGGACACAATACGCGCAGGAGCAGGTAATTTACCAGCCTTTAAAATGTTTGCTAAATCTTTTGTATCTTCTAAAGTAAAGCTACCTGAGATTGAAGAAACACCATTAGGAATTTCGTTCTGAACAGTAGGAGCAGAATAAACTGTATTATCTAATACAATGGCAATTGCTTTTTTATTTTGAGGATCAGCAGCCGCTTCAGCAGTCATTTTTTTCCATTTAGCAGCACCATCACTGGTCATGTACATGGTTACATCTGGCTGATTTTTGTCGTCATACCCTTGAATAGCGTTAGAAACTGCTTCACCACCTAGATCTGGTCTACCATCCAAAGAAGTTACTTTGATCGCGTACAACTCAAAAATCTTTGTTTTATCCATTGGTTTTAAGCCCCACATAAATTTCATGGTGCCTGGGATTATTGGTCTGATTTCTGATCTGGCAAATAAAGCATTTACCTTAGCGGTATCTTTTTGAGCTGCCCAAGCTACAACTGGTCCCGGACGTAATGATTGTTGACCGTTTTCAGCTTGGTAAGTTGGAATACTTAAAACACTAAATAATGGATTGTTTTTAATCGCATCCTTTTTAAGAGCTGTAGTATCTTTAGCTTTGTTAGCATTTGTTAATCCAGCTAATTTGCCATCTTTTTTAGTAGTATCGGCAGCTTTAGCAGTAGTACTCGTAGTATCTTTTACAGTTAATGCTAAAGTTTTATTGATGTTTTCTAAAATTCCAACAACTTCTTCATTTTGGTAAACTTGCCAAAATTGTAATTCTGCTGAACCTTGTAATAACTTACGTACACGATCTTTATCTTGTACACCTGGCATCTCGATGAAAATTCTATTAGAACCTTCTTGTTTCTGCATGTTTGGACTAACAACTCCGAAACCATCAATACGGCTACGCAAAATGGTAAATGAACGATCAATCGCACTAGCTCCTTCTTTACTTAAGAAAGATTTTACATCAGCATTACTAGCATTTGCTTTTAATTGCTGAGCGTTGTCTTGAGTAGAGAAAAAATCAGCTAACTTTCCGTTAGGTACAAGTTTTTCATATTCGCTTACAAATAATGCAATAAAATCTTTTCCACCAGCGTTCATCTGAGCCTGAGCGCTTGATAATGCCTGATTAAAATTAGCATCTGTTGGATTGTTCGCTAACGATTTGGTTAACTCTGCTAAAGAGATTTCCATTGTTACGTTCATTCCACCTTTTAGATCAAGACCAAGGTTAATTTCTTTCCCTTTTACTTGTTGATACGTTAAACCCAATCCAGGATATACCGGAATTGTAGCCATCGAATCTAAATATGCTTTTTCCTTAACCAAATCGCCTTTGGCAAACTCTTTGGCGTTCTTTTCTACATTATAAGTAACTAGATTAAACGAGAGTGAATAGAGACAGACAATACCCAATAGTATTGCCATAAATTTAATAAAACCTTTACCTTGCATTTGTTTGTAAATTATTTTTTTCTATAGTATGCTGTTTTTAAACAAGTCGGCAAATCTAATTATTTTTTTAAATAATAAGCCTTCTTATTGTAATTTTATCGAGGCAGGATTAAAAAACCCGCTCCATTGTAGAAAAAGTGTAAGCAACTTCATTTTTTTGATCTGCCTGATGCGTAATTGAATTTAATTCTTTCCACTCACTTGGATCTATTTCCGGGAAGAAAGTATCTGCTCCGTATTCTTGATGAACTCTTGTTAAATAAATATGGGTAGCGTAGGCTAAAGATTGTCGATAAATTTCAGCTCCACCAATAACAAATACCTCTTCTTCCTGCTTGCAAAGTTCAAATGCGTTTGCTACACTCGTAACTACTTCAACTCCGGGTATCACTAGGCTCGCATTTTTGGTAATTACAATACTTCTTCTGTTCGGGAGCGGCTTTCCTATTGAGTCATAGGTTTTACGGCCCATAATAATGGTGTGGCCAGTCGTAATTTCCTTAAAATGCTTAAGATCGGCAGGCAAGTGCCATAATAACTGATTGTCTTTACCAATGGCGTTATTTTCGGAAATGGCGACAACGATGGATATTTTGTTCATGTTTATACCGCTACAATACCTTTAATATGAGGATGGGGATCATAATCTTCCAAAGTAAAGTCTTCAAATTTAAAGTTAAAGATATCTTTTACCGCAGGGTTTATCTTCATGATAGGTAAGGCCTTTGGTGTTCTGCTTAGTTGTAGATTGGCCTGCTCAATATGGTTATTGTATAAATGGGCGTCGCCAAGGGTATGTATAAAGTCTCCATAAGCTAAATCACAAACCTGAGCTACCATCATCGTTAATAATGCATATGATGCAATATTAAAAGGTACCCCTAAAAATATATCAGCACTGCGTTGGTAAAGTTGACAACTTAGTTTGCCATCCGCTACATAGAACTGAAAAAAAGCATGACATGGAGGAAGAGCCATATTTTCTATCTCAGCAACATTCCATGCTGAAACAATAATCCGACGCGAATCAGGATTGTTCTTAATAGTGTCTATAATTTGAGTAATCTGATCAATTTTTTTTCCGTCTGGTTTAGGCCACGACCGCCATTGAGAGCCATAAACCGGTCCTAAGTTTCCGTCAGCATCTGCCCATTCATCCCAAATCCTTACCCCATTATCTTTAAGATATTTGATGTTGGTGTCGCCACTTAAAAACCAAATAAGTTCGTGTATAATCGATTTTAAATGGAGTTTTTTGGTAGTCACCATAGGGAAACCATCCTGTAAGTTAAAACGCATTTGATGTCCAAAAACACTTATCGTTCCAGTGCCTGTTCGGTCATGTTTCTGTGTTCCGTGATCCAGCACATGCTGCATTAAATCTAAATACTGTTTCATATGAATACAAAACTAAAAAAATATATGAGGCTAGACCTCGAGTTTTTTCCACAAAATTCCCAAAACTTTCTTTTCTTTGATGAAAACTTCGCGTTAAGATCAAAGCCCATGCTGAAAAGGTACTGTATATTTTTTAGTCTATTTATCCTGGTTATACCTAGTTTTGGCCAATCAGCTGCGGCTTTAAAACTATCAGCTGCCGCAATTGAACTAACCAAGCAAAAGGTAAAGTACGATCCAGCCTACTTTAGTATTCCCTATCCAAATGGTGATGTACCAGCTGGTAAAGGGGTATGTACAGATGTTATAATCAGGGCGTATAGAAAAGCTTTAAAAATCGATTTGCAAAAGGAAGTTCATGTAGATATGAAGCCAAATTTTTCTTTATATCCAAAAAATTGGGGCCGTAAAACGACAGACAGCAATATAGATCATCGAAGAGTTTATAACTTAATGGTTTTCTTTAAAAGAAAGGGCGAGGTAAGGCCTATAACCAAAAATCCTGAAGATTATAAGCCTGGAGATATAGTTTGCTGGAATCTTGGTGGCAATACTTCACATATAGGTTTAGTTAGTGATCAAAAAGCGCTCGACGGCAAAAGGTATTTAATAGTACACAATATAGGAGCCGGTCAAGTAATGGAAGATTGTCTGTTCTCCTGGAGAATTATTGGTCACTATCGATATAAAGTATAAGTATGTTGGCTTTTGCAAATGCTAAAATTAATTTAGGCTTAAATTTGATTGAGAAACGTTTAGATGGGTATCATAACCTGGAAACTGTTTTTTATCCAATTAAACTCAATGATGTTGTTGAACTTGTTGATTCTGATGAAACACATTGTTTGATCAAAGGCATAGCTATTCCAGGTGATGCCAATGATAATCTATGCCTGAAAGCTTTTAAAGCACTTCAGCACGAATTTAATTTACCACATCAGCAGCTGATACTCTTAAAGAACATACCCGTTGGTGCAGGTTTGGGCGGAGGCTCTTCGGATGCGGCATTTTTGATTAAATTAACCAATGAGAAGTTTAAATTAGGCTTAAGTGTTGCTCAAATGCAGAACTATGCCCGTAATTTAGGTGCCGATTGTGCATTTTTTATTAAAAATGAACCTGTATTTGCTTTTGCGAAGGGTGATGAATTTGAAGAATTAGCCATTAGCCTGGCTAACCATTTTTTAGTGTTGGTAAAACCTCCTATCCACGTTTCAACAGCATTGGCTTATGCCGACGTAAAAGTGAAACGCCCTCTTACTTCCCTGAAAAAATTGATACATTTGCCATTGAAGGATTGGAGAGCTCACATTTTTAATGATTTTGAGCCCTCTGTTTTTGCGAAATTTCCGCAAATTGACGAAATAAAAACAAAGCTTTATGCTGCAGGCGCTACATTTGCACTAATGAGCGGAAGTGGTTCTTCAGTTTTTGCTATTTTTGAAAAACCAGTTAAACTACCAGAATTGGAACTGGAGAACTCCGTCTTTTACAATGTTTAACTATTGATATATTCGAACAAATGGAAGTAAATCTCATCCGCAAAAGCGGTAAATTTAATTTTGAAGCGAGCAATGAAGCAGGCTTTGCAGTTGAGCTAGATGCCAAGCCGGCAATTGGAGGAGAAGGAAAAGGCTTTAGGCCAATGGAAATGATGTTAGTTGGTTTAGGTGGCTGTAGTGGCATTGATATGGTTAATGTGCTAACAAAACAGAAAGAGCCACTGGTAGATGTGAAAATAAACATCAAAGCTACCAGGAGAGACGAAGAAATGCCGCCAATTTTTGATGTAATTGATATTCATTTTGAATTGCATGGAGATTTAAACCCCGCCAAAGTTGAAAGAGCATTACAAATGACCTTTGATAAATATTGCTCGGTATCAAATATCCTAAGTCGCTCGGCGACTATAAACTTTACTTACTCAATAAAATAGTATCAAGATAGATACCCACATCTTAACATTTTACAATATGTCCGAAAATTTTGAAACAATCGCCATTCGTACCCAAACAGAAAGAAGTAGTCATAAGGAACATTCTTCAGCAATTTATTTAACTTCAAGTTATAAGTTTGATGATGCGGAAGAAATGCGTGCCTTATTTGCCAATGAGAAGGAAGGGAATGTATATAGTCGCTATTCCAATCCAAACACTTCGGAATTTATAGAGAAGATGTGCTTATTGGAAGGCGCAGAAGATGGTTTTGCTACAGCAACTGGGATGGCTTCAATTTTCACCACATTTGGGGCATTCCTTAAAAGTGGTGATCACATTGTTTCAAGTCGTTCAGTATTTGGTTCAACTCATCAGCTATTGACCACGGTTTTTTCAAAATGGGGTGTTACTTTCGATTATGCCGACTTAGATAAGCCACAAGATTGGGAAGCTTTGATTAAGCCTAATACTAAGCTCATTTTTGTGGAAACACCTTCAAACCCTGGTATTGATATCATTGATCTAACATTTTTAGCTGGCTTGGCAAAAAAACACAATGTTTTATTTGTGGTCGAC
>DATJDT010000334.1:0-2045 GCA_035497275.1 Pedobacter sp. | reverse complement strand
CCCCACAATGCTGCTTCAGCCTTTTGTAGAAAACTCAGTTAAACACGGTATTTCAGCGATGGGTGCAGACGGCAAAATAACAGTTACATTTACAAAGGAAAATCAAAACCTGATCTTAAAGGTTAAAGATAATGGAAAAGGATTCAAAATAGATCAACAATACACTGGTTTAGGTTTGCAACTCAGTAAAAACAGAATATCTTTATTGAATACCATTTACCCTGAAACTTCTTTCTTATTAACAATGACAGCTGACTTAAAAGGATCTGAAATTACTATTACCTTAACTCAATGGATTTAACATGCGGGCAATCTTAGTTGATGATGAACGAGCAAACCTAGAAGTTTTACAAGTTTTATTGGAAAAATATTGCCCTGAAATTAAAATTGTTGCTACGGCCAGTCAAGTTGCAGAAGGCGTCGAGTTACTCAAGCTACACAGGCCAGAACTATTATTCCTAGATATTCAAATGGGAGAATATTCTGGCTTTGATTTACTCAGTCGGTTAAATGATAAAACTTTTGAAGTTATTTTTGTAACAGCATATGATCAATATGGCATTCAAGCGGTAAAATTTGCTGCATTAGATTATCTATTAAAACCTGTAAACCCAGATGAATTAATCGATGCTGTTACAAAAGCTAAAGAAAGGATTAAGCATAAACTGCAGAATGAACAATTGAACTTTCTATTGCAACAAATTAAAAAGCCAGATGCAAGCGTTCAGAAAATAGCTTTACCTCAACACAACGAAATAAGGTATGTGATGATAAATGAAATTTTGCGCTGTGAAGCCGATAACACTTACACCTATTTCTTTTTAACCAGCGGCGACAAAATTTTGACATCAAAACCGCTTAAGGAATATTCGGACCTCTTAAAACCGCAAGGCTTTTTAAGAACACATCAAAGCCATTTAATTAATCCTTCTTTCGTGAAAAGTTGGTTAAAGGAAGATGGCGGTGTATTGCTTATGAAAAATGGGGATAAAGTCCCAGTGTCTAAGGCTAACCGTGAACAAGTAAAAGCGGTGTTAGGTAAGTAAAGCAATTAAGTGGAAAATTGAAAGATTTTGGAAGCCTTATTTCTGATACTTCCAATTTAACGATTTCCCTTCTGTTAGCCATTCAATTGTCGTTGTCATTCGTTTTAGCCTGGTAGCTTCGGCTTTAGCTGTTGTGATCCATTCTAAGTACTCTCTTTTGTGGGATGGACTAAAGCTTTCAAACTGTTGCTTCGCTTTGAGGTTATCAAATAATGCCGCTTCAAAATCACTCGGCATCTCAATCGGGGCTTTAGGGGTAACTACTTTTTTTACTTTAGCTTCTGATTCGTCAAGATTCAGGGCCTCTAAAATATACTCGGTTAAAATTTTGTCAGCTGGTAAATCCTGTAAACTTTCGATCCTACCCATTGTACCCATTGCGTTTTCCTTTTCGTTAAAAAGTTGATAAGGATCTTTCATCAAAGTAGCCTTCCAAAAACCAAAAGCACAATGTGCCTTAAATGAAGCCATTGAGCAGATAGTTCCCTTGTGAACAAAATGAGGGAAGCCCCATTTAATTGTTTCGGCAATTATTGGCGATGCTTGGTGAACTACCTCTCTAATATGTTTTAAAATAGGTTGGGCAAATGGTGCAGATTTAGCTATATAGTCATCTACTCGGGTGTCAAATTGCTGCATGATTTATTTTTTTATAAAGTCTAAGTTCCAAATTTTTTCTGCCTTCCTTCCAATTAACCAAAATGAGATGGCAAGAACAGAGAAAAAGAGTGCCTTATGCCAACTATCCCAAAAATATTCAAAGTAACGGGTATATAGATTGATAAACAAAAATGTAATTCCAAATTCACGCGCTATTTCATCTCTATTTTTTAATCCATACCAAGTGCTTAACATACAGATAGCGGCCGACAGAATCCCCCAATAAAATAAACTCAATTGCCGTACCGCATACCATTCTTCTAAATTGGCAAAGTTGCCAAACACAGAAAGTAGCCAAAGTGAGCTAAATAAATAAATCATTCCTGCAACATAAGTAAC
>DATJDT010000333.1:0-2224 GCA_035497275.1 Pedobacter sp. | reverse complement strand
GCATCTACTGCCACTTCGTATGGATTCCGAAAATTATTACCAAGTACTTCAAAGTTAGTCCCATCAGGGTCGCATCGAAAGATCATGCCCTGGCGATACGGCTTGTCTTTTACATCTACCAGATTACCTTCTTTATCTTTGATCACATGACCATTGCGGTCTTCAATACTATCGCCCTGGTTGCCAAAATTAAAATATAGCTTACCATCCGGCCCAAAAGTAAAAGCATGAATAGCATGGTCATGCTGAAAACCGCCTATACCTTCGAAAAGTATTTCTTTCTTATCCGCTTTATCATCACCATTGGTATCAGTAAGTATATATACATACGGACTGCGCGACACAATCACTTTATTGCCCAATACACAAATTCCCAATGCTGCATTTATGGATGTATCCTGGTAAAAAACTTTACTGGTATCGGCTCTCCCATCTCCATTGGTATCTTCAAGTATCAGAATGCGATCACCAGCAGCCCTAACAGGATGATCGGGGTGTAAATTAATCCGGTAGTTATAGGCCTCTGTGATCCATACTCTACCCTTTGCATCTATATCCATATTGGTAGGATTGGTCAGCATTGGTTCACTGGCAAACAGGGCAACATCAAGGCCGTCAGCAACTTTTAAAGTGCTTACTGCATTTTCAGGTAAGCGTTTTTGTTCCTCCGTTAGCTTACTTCTATCCACATGAACCATTTCTTTTTTGTTCCCGTTACAGCCTAATAAAAGCATTAAAGCAAAGAATAAATAATAGCGTGTTTCCAATTGAATCATTTTTTATTGATTAAAAATAAAGTCCTGGAAGATTCGGTGAGAGAAGTATTGAACAGATACAACGTTTGATCAAAAAGCAAATACTTCATACATCAAACATAAATAAATCCTGATAAGTTGAAAAGTTTTATTTCGGATTACAACTTACATGGCAAAGTATTTTATCACTTAACATTTAATGGAATCTATTTTAGATAGCTAAAACATTTAAACCAATTAGTATGAAACTTATTTTGATCTCCTTCAATAACAATAAACTATAGTAACACGGAAAGATGTAGAGCCATACAGACAGGAAGGTATAGATAATGGGAATGGCAAAGTGCCTGATAATACTAATGCTATAGACCTAAGTACAAAAAAGACAGACTCGACAAATGCTTAAAAAAAGACTCTTTGCGTCACTGATTTTTGCTTTTATTTTTTGTTGGTAGAATCTAACTTATTTAAACCAACAATTACATCCGGCGTAATATTTAAAGTGGAATCTTTATAAAACATAAATCCAGGTTCATAGGAAAAAATGTAAGAGTATTTACCGTCTTTATTATATTCTTTTAAGAAATTTTGAATGCGGCTTAAAATATCTTCCTTCATTTTTGAATTATAATTATAAAGATCATTGTCAATATTCTGTTTACGCGATTGCATATCCTGCTGCATTTTATTAATTTCCTGCATTGCAGCCTCCTGTTCTTTTTGATTCATGGTTGGCGCCTTTTGCTGTAACTGCATTGCACGGCTCTGGTATTTTTTTTGCATCGCTTCGATCTCATTGTTTGCCGCTGCCTGCCTGCGTTCAAAATCTGTTTTTATTTTTTGATAATAGGAGTAATTGTTTTGTAGTGAGTCAAGGTCAATGTAGGCAACTCTTGAATCTTTATTAAGATTACCGGTTGCAAAAGATTTTACTTCTTTAGCTGCATTAGTTTTACGAGAGCCAAACTGCAAATAATACAGGTAGCCAACCAACACCAGCAAAATAACATTAATAATGAGTAAAAGATTCTTCATTCAAATAAGTTTAGAATGGCAAGATAAAAAAAACGAATGGTTAGCTGCATAAACCTTTTTGTTTTAATAAACAGTTAACTAATAAAGGGATGGGTGATCAGCATCCCCAAACCTAAACCCCCTAAACTTTCTAAACAACCTAAACTTTCTAAACCAAATTCTTTTGTAACCTTTTGTAACCTTTCTCAATCCTGCTCACTCTAATCCATCAAATAAACATAAAACAAAATGAAAATAATCAACACCCTTACTAAAACAGCTATTTGCCTTGTTATTAGTACAGGTTTGCTTTCTTTGCCGGTAAACGCTCAGAAAAGCCAGAAACTTACAGACCCCGAAATTGCCTCAGTGGCAGTAACAGCTAACCAGATTGATATTGACTACGCAAAGATCGCCATCAAAAAAACGAAAAACGCTGCTGTCAAGAGTTTCGC
>DATJDT010000332.1:0-3810 GCA_035497275.1 Pedobacter sp. | reverse complement strand
GCCTTAATAGCCAAGACTGCAGGTTTCGTAATACGTCCTAATTCGGTTGATACGTTCAAAATCTTATCTGGCAACCCAGTTCCTTGCCCTGCTGCTGCCTCGTCTAATAAATTCGAAATATAATTCACGACAGAATCAACTGGCTGACGGCTTACTTTTACATCTTCCGGGCTTGCATCGATAGCTAAATTTTTATCAACGATTGGAATAGGCCCATACATTCTGAACAGATACCAATGCAAATAAGCTTTTAAGAACTTTACTTCGGCAATCCAACGTTCTTTTTCAAACGGAGCCAGATCGATTGGTTTATCAATATTTTCTAAGAAAATATTGCAGTTACGAATACCTAACCACAATGATTTAGCGCCACCAGAGCCATCCCAATAATTCATGCCTGGATTTATTTTATTCTGAAGACCTTGTGCTATATTAAAAGGTTCTAGAGAATTGTAACGACTAACCTCAACAGGCTGGTAAATCCAAAACTCGTCTCCAGTATTCATTCCGGGATTAAAATTGGGATTTGCATCATTTGGCAACGCACCGTAACAGGTAAATAGAAATTTTTCTGCTTCATTACGATTAACAAAGGCATTATCAAGTGTAGGCAAATTGTCTGGCACAATGTCCAGAAAAGCTTTTTTACACGATGGCATAACAAGTGTTAGTACCATTGCCGATAAAATAAAATATGTTGTTTTAAATATTTTCATCTCTTTTCTTAATTAAAATTTAGAATTGGACGTTAAGCCCAAAATTGAATACCTTTTGAAGAGGATAACCTAATCCGTTACCACCTTGTTCAGGATCCCACATCTTGAAGCTGCTTTTTACAAACAAATTGGTACCACTGGCATAAAGTCTCAAAGAATTAACACCAATTCTCTTGGTTATATCCCCTGAGAAATTATATCCCACCTCTGCCGATTTTAATCTTAAAAAGCTACCGCTTCGCATCCACCAATTAGAGATTTGTGAATTGTTTGAACTAAAGCTAGGACTTAAACGAGGCCAAAATGCCTGCATATTTCTGTTATCTTCAGACCAATAGCTATCGGCAATACTCTGTAAAAGCCCATTCTGATTACTTCCATTTAGCGCAAAGGGTGTAATGTTTGAAGGATTAATAAATAATGACGACCTGTCAGAACCTTGGAAGGCCGCGCTAATGTCGAAATTTTTATAGCCTGCAGACAGTACCAAACCATATATGATCTCAGGAGTTACTGGCAGGCCTAAAGGCACGATATCTAGTGAACTAATAGCACCATCACCGTTCACATCTCTATATTTGATATCACCACCCCTCACTGGCTCACTCCCGAAAGATTGACGAGGAGAATTTCTTACTTCTTCATCATCTACAAATAATCTTTCGGCTATATAACCATAATTTTGGCCTAGCGAGTTACCCACTTTAGAAAGATAAGTTAACTTACCATAATTTGGTTCTTCATTAACCAATAATTTGCTAGTAGCATAGGTAAATGTACCTCTTCCCTGAAGCCAGAGCTTGCCAATCGTTTTATTGTAATCCAAAGAAAGATCAAGACCTTTTGATTCAGCTTCACCTACGTTAGATTGGATAGCAGCAGCAAGTCCCATGGTACTTGGAATATAACTTCTTGTCATTAAGATATTACTTCTATGATTTTTGTAAATATCAACAACTAGGTTTAAGCTGTTAAATAAGCTCAAATCCATCCCTAAATTTGTGCTCTTCGATACTTCCCAAGTAATATTCTCGTTCGGATATCTTGAAATGCCAATACTTGGTCTAGAAGTATTGAAATCGGTACCGAACCCTCCTAAAAGACCACCGTTTAAATTAACATTGGCCAGATAAAAGAAACGGTCTGCTGGATTTCCAATCTGGTCATTACCAACTAAACCAAAAGTAGCTCTAAACTTTAGGTTAGAAATCGTAGATTTTAGCGATTCGAAAAACTGCTCATTGGATACATTCCAGCCCACCCCGATTGACGGGAAAAACCCAAATCTATTGTTTCTGGCAAAACGTTCAGAACCATTGTATCCAAAATTTGCTTCAAAAAGGTACCTGCTAGCGTAAGCATAAGTAAATCTACCCGAAAGTCCTTGATTTCTAGCTGGAAGTGCTGCTTGAAGATCATTCGCATTTGCAGTCAAGTAATTACGCATAGTGGTAATCAATAACGCAGCAACTGCGTGCTTCTCTTTAAAGGTTCTGTTATAATTTACAGCGGCCTCCAGGTAGGTGGTTGTATTTGCAGTTCTTGAGCCTGGTGTATAGTTTAAGTATTCTGTAGGTGCTGGACTTGCCTGTTCGTTTAACAAGGATAATTCATAATTTTCTCCTTTTGAATCTTTGGGCGTTGCACTATAAAAGAAAGGATTAAACCTTCTACTTAAATCAAAATAAGAGTACCTAGTTGTATAACCCATAGCTCTAGCCGTAAGTCCTGGTGTAACAAATTTAAAGTCTTGTTTTATTTCTAACTGTACATTTAACGTTGAAGTATTGTATTGCTGGAAGCCTGAAACCATATTGGCGTATGGATTATTGTAATAAACATTTCCACTGCCAATAGGGGTATTCCCAAATAGAGGATGTTTTACCAATGGTAATGCCGATGCTGGATAAACAGCGGGAAACAAGACCGGATTAGACCACAATGCCTGACTAAAAACGTTAGATCCACCACCTATTGGCCCTTGATAATCGTCAAAAGTACCAGAGGTCCTTATTGTTCCTGTAGTAGTTGGTGTTAAATTAACATCGACATTTGAACGTACTTGAGAGGTCTTTAATTTGATGTTATTATCGTATTTATTAAGGGCCCCACTCTTTAACACTCCATTATCCCGGTTAAAAGTACCCGCAATATAATAACGCGCTCCCTTGCCCCCTCCACTCATGTTCATATTAAAACGCTGATTCATCGTATAATCTTTGATCAACGCACCTATCCAGTCGTTATTCGGATACAACAGCGGATTCCATCCTGCAGCAGTACGGTCTATCTTGGTTTGTGAATAAGGTTGTGGTGCAGATTTGAAGCCTGGTAAGGTCCTGGTTAATACAGCTTCATTTGCCAACTTCATATAGGTAATATTATCTGCTAGTTTAAAATTCTGCGTATTACTAGAAACTGAATTCTCTGCCCTGAAGTTAAATTTTGTTTTACCCTCGGCACCAGATTTGGTATTAACCAATATGACACCATTCGCTCCCCTAGCACCATATAATGATGCTGCAGCGGCATCCTTTAATACCGAGAAACCAGCAATATCATCGGGTTGCATTCTTGCAAGATCAGTGGGAGTTGATTCCATCCCATCTATCAATATCAAGGGATCAATTTTTCCGGTTCCAAAAGAGCCAACTCCCCTAATTAAGAAATTTGCATTATCCTGCCCAGGTTCTCCGCTCCTTTGAAAAGCAACTACCCCCGCTATTTTACCAGCTAACATAGTAGTTAAATTACTCGTAGGCCCTTTTAACTCCTTAGGATTAATAGAGGTAATAGAACTTACCATACTTTCCTTCTTTTGCGTCCCGTAAGCCACTACAACATTAACTTCATTTAAGGCATTATTGTCTTCCAGCAACTGTACATCGATAACTGTGCGACCTGCAATATTTATTTCTTGTGTTTTATAACCCACAAATGAAAAAACAAGCACCACAGTATTATCAGGAACAGTGATCTTAAATTTACCGTTGGCATCAGTTACGCTTGTTGCTTTACCATCTTTTGTTTTAACAGTTGCACCTCCTAATGGTGTATTATCAGCCCCAAGAATCTGGCCTGTTATGGTTATTGG
>DATJDT010000331.1:0-5009 GCA_035497275.1 Pedobacter sp. | reverse complement strand
TTGCCCTTTAAATTGATTGTCTACAGCTTTAACTAATTCGCTTGGCGGTAAAAAAACAATAGTAGGTTGTAAGCATTTAATTAATTCTTCAACTTGCGAGCGGATATGGTCAAAAACTTGTAAATTTTCTGTAGCTTGAATTAGCGTTTCAAAATCACTTTTTTGTTTTGGATCTATAAGTCTAAAAAAGAGCGGTTTACAGACATCTCTCAACTCTTGAGTTTGATCAATAAGTTGCGATATCTTAAGAGTTAAACCAGATTTCGTCTGCATTTATTTAAGTTAAATAGTAGAGTGTTAATGATAAATGTACAATTAAAAGTTAAAACAACTAAATTACTCTTTTAAGAGTAATAATAAAAGAGTAATTTTAACTTTTATTATAAAACGATGAGCGCAAATATATTATATGTTGATGACGAGCCACACAATTTAAGTGCGTTTGCAGCAACCTATCGTAGGTTATACAAGATTTTTACCGCAGAGTCTGCTGATGAGGGGAGAAGGATTTTAGATACAGAGGATATCCATGTAGTTATCACGGATCAGCGGATGCCCAAAATGACTGGTGTTGAGTTTTTGGCGTCAATTTTAGAAGTACATCCTGAGCCTATTAGGATGATTTTGACGGGTTATACTGATATTGATGCAGTAATTGATGCCATCAATAAAGGTCAGGTTTATAGATATATCCAGAAGCCATGGGCAGAAGAAGATTTGAGAATCAACATAGATAAGGCTATCGAAATTTATACCCTTCGAAAAGAGAATAAAGAACTTACAGAAAAACTTTTAGTAGCTAATACCCAGTTAGAATTTATTGCAAGGCAAAATCTGCTTTCTTAATAGTCGAGCAAAGCTCGCAATAGCTAGGGAAAAGGCTTATGAAGCAGTCGTGAAGTAGTCGTGAAGGGATCGGCAATTGTTCGTGATGGACTCGATGCCTACCCGACTACTTCCCGAACGCTTCTCGGACCTTTCCCGAACACTTCCCGAACAAATAGGCGTTTTTCCCGAACACTTCTCGAACACTTCCCGAAGAAAACATAGGTTTTCCCGAACACTTCCCGAATAAATATTATTTGCTAGGCTAATAAATTGTTATTATTAGATTAAACTTTTTATATTTAATATTCGGTTAATTAACGTGGCATCTCTAATTCTAATGAAGAATTTCTACCTGTTTGTAATAATATTGCTTTTTACAGGATTTGCGACCAATGCGGTAGCACAGAATATCTCTAATGAGGGTACTGATTTTTGGACTGTATTCCCTACGCACGATCCAAGTAATGGAAGTTTAGCCACCATGAATGTAAACGTTACATCCAAAGGTGATTCGGAAGTTACGGTTAGTTGCGGTAGCTATTCTGAAACAAAATCTATTCCAGCAAACACAGTTGTTACCTTTGAAGTAAGCAGGCCGCAGTCTTATATTGAGTATACTGAAGGAAACAAGATTCTCACAAATAGGGCTATCCATATTTTAGTTACCCCAGGAATGGCAAAAGTAGTTGCCTATAGTCACGTTTTCGCTGCTGCGAGATCTGCGGCAACTTTAATTTTACCGAAAGAGTCGCTAGGCCAAAAGTACTATTCGATGAATTATACGCAAGATAACTCAGGAAATTCACAGAATTTTTTGGTGCTAACTGCTATTGAAGACAATACTACGCTGCTCTTGCATAAGAAAGATGGTACTACGCAAACAATCCTTCTAGCGAAAGCTGGAGATGTTTACGAGTATCTATCAACAAGTAAGGAAGATTTTACAGGAACTTTTGTGGAAGTTGACCCAACTTTATCCCCATGTAAACGTTTCGCAGCATTTTCTGGCAGCACATCGATCATCATTGGGCCATGCACAGGCTCTAGAGATCCTTTGCTACAACAATTATATACTATCAACAGTTGGGGTAAAAGCTATGGACTTGTACCTTTCAAAGACCGACGCTATATTTTTAGGGTAATGGCCCAGGAAGATAATACTACTGTTAAAATGAACGGGGGCTTATTAAGTATTCTTAACAAAGGCCAGTTTTATGAATGGGGACCAATGAATGATGCTGCCTTAATAACTTCCGATAAGTTAATCAGCGTTGCTCAATATTCTCTTACCCAAGCATGCTCATCGGTTAACGGAACTAATATTATTGGCGACCCCGAGATGGTACTCTTAAATCCAACAGAATTTAATATTAAAAATATCACCGTATTTTCATCAAATAGACAAGCTATTGTACAAAAATATATCAATGTCTTTATGAAAACTGCAAAGATTGGTAGTTTTAGGTTAAATGGTACTACACCATTCACATCCTGGATACCGTTGCTTTCTGCACCTACTTATTCTTATGCTCAAATTGAGGTTTATGATGAAAGTTTAACCCTAACTGCAGATGATGGTTTTAATGCCATTGCGTATGGTTTTGGTCAGGCTGAATCGTATGCGTACTCTGCGGGTACAAGTTTGGCGTCTTCACAGTTTTTAGTTTTGGTTAACAAATATTCAAAAAATGAAAATACGACAGCCTGTGTTGGTCAGGCTACCGATTTCAAGCTTACTATACCTTATTTGCTAACTAGGATAACCTGGAAACTAGGTAATGGGTCGCCAGATTTTGTAGATACAAATCCAGTTCCAGTTGTTACAACTAATCTTGATGGCAATTTGTATACCTATACTTCTCCTGTTAACAAAATTTTTGGTACGGTTGGTCAAACCGTTGTGTCTGCTATTGCAGAGATTGCTACCTCCACAAATACGTGTATAACTGGCATATTAGAACTTAATTTTACTGTCGACGTGAATGCTTTGCCTTCTCCAGACTTTTCACTTTCATCTACGGATGTTTGTTTAGGTTCAGAAGTAAAACCTATAGATCATAGCGGAGCCGCTACAAAATGGAGATGGCAATTTGATAACGGTCCATTTATTGAAGAAAAAAGCCCCTCTCATATTTTTACTACTAGTGGATCACATGCTATAAAGCTATGGGTTGCTAACGAATCGGGGTGTTGGTCTGATCAGCCAAAGACCTTACTATTAAATATTCCTCCAAGCAAGATTTTTCCAAAAATAGATTTCAAGGCGCAAAGTTTTGTTTGTATTAATGCTAATAAACTTCAGCTTGCTGCCAGAGAAACACAGGGATTAAGTGGTACATTTTTGTACTCGGGTACCGGGGTAAATGCTTCAGGATTATTTGATCCTGCAAAAGCTGGTATTGGAATACACGAAATCACTTATACTTTTACCTCTTCAACAGGTTGTGTAAATTTTGCGACCCAAAATATTGAGGTATTGGCATTACCAATTGTAACCGCACCTGCAATGGTTTTTATTCTCCCAGGTGGAAAGCGTGTAATCGCGGCTACTGCGAGTGGGAATAATCTGCGTTATAAATGGAGCCCATCTGCTGGCTTAAATCATGATGATATTTTAAATCCAATTGCATCGCCCACTCAGGATACGGAGTATAGCTTAACAGTATCAATCAATGGTTTATGTGATGTAGTTGTAAAGGTGCTGGTAAAGGTAGTTGATAAGCTAGAACCGCCAAATTCTTTCAGTCCGAATGGCGACGGCATTAATGATGTATGGAATGTTAAATCCCTAGATTCTTATCCGGATGCAAATATAGAGGTGTTTAACCGAAGCGGGCAAAAGGTATTTGTCAGTAAAGGTTATATGGTGCCTTTTGACGGCAATTATCGGAATAAACCCCTTCCGGTGGGGGTGTATTATTACCGAATTAATCCCAATAATGGAGAAAGTATTATTTCAGGTGCTTTAACCATTATTAGATAATAGTTAGGTGAAAGAAATTTTGAAAATAGAATAATTACTACACTAGTAAATAATAAGAAATTGAGAAGATACTTCATCATATTAATAGTTTTAACTTGTACACAGGTCTTTGCTCAACAGAGGCCTCAGTATACCCAGTATATTTTTAATAATTACTTGTTAAATCCTGCATTGAGCGGAATTGAAAATTATACTGATTTTAAGGCGGGTTTTAGAAAGCAGTGGACTGGTATTACTGGCGCTCCCCAAACTACTTTTGCAGCTGCCCATTGGAGTTTGGGAAGTGAGTATCTATGGCGTAATCCATTGTCGCTCCCCGAGAAGGGTGAAAACCCGATGAGTGATAATTATATGCAAAATTATACAGCTTCGCCAGCACATCATGGTGTTGGCGCAATTGTTATTTTAGATAAGGCTGGACCATTAACAAGGTTAGATGCTAATTTAACTTATGCTTATCATTTACAGCTTGGCGGCACTTTAAACTTGTCTGTCGGAGTAGCCGCAGGGTTAACCCGGTTTGGTCTGGATGCTTCTCAGCTTGAATTGGAAGATCCTGCTGATCCCGCGCTAAACAATACTGTTATCGCCCAATATAAGCCAGATTTAGCAATTGGTGTATGGTTGTATGGAGCTCGTTTTTTTGCGGGAGCCTCCGTACAACAAATATTACCGCAAGAATTAGCTTTTACCAACGATGCTGGTTATACTTCTGGAAAAACGGTTCCGCATGCTTTCGCAACTGCTGGTTATAAACTGTTTATTGATGATGAAATATCTGCTATTCCGTCGGTGATGATTAAATATATAAGGCCAACAGCTCCGTCGATAGATGCGAATTTAAAAGTAAGCTTTAAAGACAGGTTTTGGTTAGGAGGGAGCTATCGTTACCGTGACTCGTATGCTGCGTTAGCTGGCTTTAATTTTAGCAAACTGATCAATCTTACTTATTCATACGATTTTACCACCTCAGAGCTTAATAAAGTGAGCTATGGTAGCCATGAAATTGTATTGGGCATTCAATTGAATAATGTTTACCAAGCAGTAAGCAATATGAGGATGTGGTAAGGTAGCTTACAGTTCCTTACGTAGTCGGGCAACTGGAATATTCATTTGTTCGCGGTATTTAGCTACGGTTCTTCTAGCGATATTGTAACCTCTTTCTTTTAAGATGTCAGTTAACTTTTCATCGGCTAGG
>DATJDT010000330.1:0-2670 GCA_035497275.1 Pedobacter sp. | reverse complement strand
GGGGGCGATTTAGGTACATTAAAGAAAAGCGGATTGGCTGCTCTTTATGTAGATCGTTTACGTAGCCTGAAAAATATTTATAGGGGAGTTGAACATGAAGATGAGATGGTTGAATTATTTAACCATTGTATTTTTGATTTAAGTTCCAAGGCCCCTTCCATTGATACGCCATTGCATGGTTTTTTACCTTTTAAACATATTGATCATCTCCATCCCGATGCTGCGATTGCAATTGCGGCAGCAAAAGACGGGAAGAGAATTACGCAAGAACTATTTAATGGTACAATAGGTTGGGTAGAATGGAAAAAACCAGGCTTTGAATTAGGCTTGCAATTGAAACAATGCCTGGATGAAAATCCCGGTATTCGAGGAATTATGTTAGGTTCACATGGCTTATTTACTTGGGGAGATACTGCCTACCAAAGTTATATTAATACTTTAGATGTAATAGAAATATGTTCTGATTATCTGTACAATAGCTATGGTAAAAATGGGCCTGTGTTTGGGGGGCAGCAGATAGAAAGTGCAGGATCAGCACAACGTCAAAAACAAGCAGCAGCTTTAGCGCCTGTACTTCGTGGTTTATGCTCATCAAAACAGCATATGATCGGCCATTTTACGGATGATCCAAGAGTATTGGAGTTTATCAATTCGAAAGACCTAGCGCGCTTGGCGCCTATGGGGACTAGTTGTCCAGACCACTTCTTAAGGACCAAAATAAGTCCGCTGGTATTAGACTTGCCAAGTAATGCCGATTTAAGCGATGCCAGTGCTGTAAAGGCATTGTTAACACCTGCGTTCGAGGCTTATAGAGCTATGTATACCGATTATTATGAAAGCTGTAAACATGCTAATAGTCCGGCTATACGCGATGCCAATCCTGTAGTAATTTTATATCCTGGCATCGGGATGTTTACCTTTTCTAAAGATAAGCAGACTGCCCGCGTAGCGGCCGAATTTTATATCAATGCCATTAATGTAATGAAAGGTGCGGAAGCAATTTCTGAATATACTTCGCTACCCCACCAAGAGGCCTTTAATATCGAATACTGGTTGTTAGAAGAAGCTAAATTACAACGAATGCCAAAACCAAAACCTCTTACAGGTAAAATTGCCTTAATAACTGGCAGTGCTGGGGGAATTGGTAAAGCGATTGCTAAGAGATTTGTTGCCGAAGGAGCCGTTGTGCTTTTAAATGATATGAATGCAGATCGGTTAGCCGAAGCAGGAGAGGAGTTTAAGGCTAGCTTTGGAAGAGATGCCTATCATACAGTTTTATTAAATGTAACCAGTGCTGAAGACATTAATTATGCTTTTGAAGTAGCTGCATTAGCTTTTGGTGGAATTGATATTGTGGTGAACAATGCCGGATTATCCATTTCAAAAACCATAGCCGATCATACCGAAAAAGATTGGAATTTATTATATGACGTTTTAGTAAAAGGTCAGTTTTTTATTACCCAAGCTGCAACAAATACGATGCAAAAGCAAGATATTGGTGGCGATATTATTAATATTGTAAGTAAGAATGCCCTGGTTAGCGGTCCCAATAATGCAGGTTATGGAAGCGCCAAAGCGGCACAATTGCATTTGAGTAGATTAAATGCCGCAGAATTAGGTGCTAATAATATTCGCGTAAACGTAGTTAACCCTGATGCTGTAATTAGCGATAGTAACATTTGGGCAGGAGGCTGGGCCGAAGGACGGGCAAAAGCATATGGTGTAACGGTAGCCGAATTACCGGCATATTATGCGAAACGTACCTTATTGAACCAAATTATTTTGCCTGATGATATTGCGAATGCTTGTTTTGCCTTTGTAGGAGGCTTATTAAACAAATCGACTGGAAACGTTTTGAATGTTGATGGCGGGGTAGCAGTGGCATTTGTGAGGTAAAGCACTTTGACAACCGGATGGTTGTGAGTGCATGTTATGCTATTTGAAGCCTTTAAGTTGGTGTTTGAGACAACCCGAAAAATAGACACTGAAAAAGGTCTCTATAATCAATTTTCTGTCAGTTCTAAAGCTGACATACAAAAAGTGATTGATTTTTTCTCGTTCTCAGGGCATCATCCCTTAGTTGGTCTTAAAGGTATCCAATATTTAAGATGGTTAATAGATCTACGTAATAGTTCTCGTTATGGTAATCTAAATTTCCCACAATAAATGCATATTATCTGTTTATAATTAGCAGATAATAGAATTGCATCAACAATAATGTACTAACAAATAAGTTCTGTGAAATAAGGGCTCCTTAAAGCAGTAAATGCTTTAGAGGCAAAATGGGGAGAATTGCAAGGACATCTTAATTATTACCTCCGGAATTGAGAAGATTTGCAGCGGAGCTTGACTCGGTATTTTTTTGCTGAGCAACCCTCGATTTTATATATTATACATATTTAATATATAAAATTTGTTAAAGCAATGGGTCAAGAACGTTCAACGACTAACGAGTGAGTTATACCAACAATAAGCTCGACACGAGAACCCCACAGCCAAGTTGTGATTAATACTTGGTTGAAGACATAGTCTAAAAACCCGTGAGGTTTTGGTTAATTTAAACATTATCAATATAAACAGTTATTTGAGGAGGTTTAGATACAGATGGACCATACTGTGGTGACACATTGTTAAAAAACCTGCTTATTGCTGGAAAATCTCTAAATTTAG
>DATJDT010000329.1:0-5838 GCA_035497275.1 Pedobacter sp. | reverse complement strand
CTGATCATAGGTTACTTTCACGTTATACCATCTACCCATTCTGCTCATAATCTCTTTCAGGGCTTCTTTCTGAAATATAAAGTCGCCGTTCTTCCAATCAATTACCTGTTCTAGATCTTTTTCTACTACCTTGATACCCCTTTCGGTTAAAATCGCTTGTTCACCTGGTTTAAGTCTCACTGCTTCCGAGCCATATTTATTATAATTAGAGGTTACTACCACACTCCCTTCTAGTAAGGTTGTTTTAATCGAACCCTCATCTTTATAACTATTAATATTAAAATGGGTACCCAATACTTTCACTTCCTGATCTTCGCTAATAACCCTAAATGGATGGGCTTTGTCTTTTGCCACTTCAAAATATGCCTCTCCTTTAAGTTCAACTTTCCGATCTTCCATAGCTGCAAAAGACATAGGGAATTTCAAGGCCGATGCCGCATTCAGCCACACTTTAGTTCCATCAGGCAGTATAACTTGGTACTGTCCACCTCTTGGTGTCTCTATGGTGTTATAGGTGGCTAAGCTAGCTGTATTACCTTGATCCAAAACACTATATAACAACTGACCATCTGCTGATTTTGTAATCTGAATCCCAGCTTGCTTTAATAAAGCTCCGTTCCCCACCTTACTTAAATTAACTTTTCGTCCGTCAGCCAAAGTAAGCACTGCATTATTGGATCCAGGTACGATAGCGGCATTTTGTTGCTGGCTTTCTACGTTTGTTTTAATGGAGAAAAAATAAACACTAAAGCCTGCAATAATCAAAATCACTGCCGCAGACAAATATTTCCATAGAGGGAATATTCGAACACTTTTTTGTTGATTCGCTACCTTGTTAAGAAGTGACTGATATATTTCATTTTGAACTGACTCTTTCTCCCCCATGACATATGTATCCCAAGAAGAATGCCTTTGAAGCAATAAGCCATAAGCCTCATCAAAAGCCTTTTGCTCTGCTTCAGTTGCAGTTCCTTCATGGCATTTAATTGCCAATTCTTTAAATTCACGATCAGTCATGATGGCTTTCATATAGGTACGTCTAAACAAAAGGGATTAACCCCTAAAAAAATAAAAAATACTTACTCACTCACTGCTAACATCAACGTTAAAAATTATTGAGGTAAACAGAATTTGAAGGTGATATGTACATGACATCCCCTACCGAGCCTTTTCCATCCAATGTAAATTCAGGACTAGGAGAAAGATTTCCCGATGTTTTGGTAAACATCCGTACCTTATAATTAGCGCCGACTTTGGTTCCAATCATTACATAATTGTATCTGAAAGGAGCTTCTGCCGGTACAGTCGAAGCGTATTTTCGGTGTCGAATAAAAGTAATTTCCTCTCCAGCAGGCACGGTATATTGAAGTTGTTCATTTTGGTTTGACAAATTTCGTGACCAAACCTGATTGCCCAACGTAAAATATAGAATGTTCTCATCATCCAATATCAATGTATAATTGGTTCCGGCATAAAGTTTATCAGTAACCTTTATGGGCTCGCTCCCTATAGTCAATTTAGGAAATGCAGGGGTAAGAGATGATAATACCTTTAAAGTGGGATTGGTTTTGTCTTGTAAAATAGCATATCCCGTATATGGAGAAGCCGTTTTTGTGCCCATAAATAATAAATTCTTATTGCTATTATTTACACTAATCGCTGTATTAGTGCCGTCAGTAAGTAAGTTTAACACTGTCGTACTCGCTGCACAAGAAACAAAAGAACTGCTCAACTCATCAAAGAAAACTGGGTTTTGTCCGTTACCCATCATGAAGTATTTGGATAACTTATACGGCGTATTTACACCATCTTTTAATCTTCTAGCTCCGAAATGTCCGGTGTTGGTTGAAAGATTTGTATTAATAGAATGGAGCTGTCCGTCGTTAACCACATACAAACCACCGAGGGCACCCCAAGTTGTAATGTTTGGTGCTTTAACTGCAGGTGCTTCGTAAAAAACGCTGTTGAAATTATTGAGTTCCTTCATTGAACTAATATCTACTACGCTTAAATCTTTATCGCTCATTAAAAAAAAAGAGCGAAAATTGGCGTACGTTCCTGTCGGGTTCGTCCGATAATTAAATTGAAAATTTAAAAGCGAGGCTTTGCCATTGAGTTTTCGCCCATTAATTACACTATAAACGTTTTCAACCTTATCATCTGGAACAATAGAAACAGTTGATTTAAATAAATCAAGATCGGTTTGATTACCGTCGTCTTTTAGCACATACCATCCACGCGTAAATTGTGTTCCAATTTTTAAAGAAGTAGTTACGTATTTCGAAACCCCTGTCTTTTTGTTTTTAGCACCAAATACTAATGTCCATGTTTTGGGACTTTGTGAAATTTGGTAGTCGATAGCTTTCGTTTTAGCAAGCGTATCCATTACAATTGCACCAGATACCAGACCATCATAAATGCCCCAAAAACATTCAAATTCAGCATCTTTTTCAGTAGAAGAAACCTGTGGATCTAGGGTAATCTTATCTACAGCAGCAATTTTTGTATAGGAACTTTCTATCCCTTCGATAGTAATAACTTCTTTTGGCGCGTAATCGTAATTGCCCTTATCCTTGGAGCAACTAAAAATCAAAAGGCTTAGTGCAAGGATTAGAATTGTATATATTTTTTTCATGATAACATCTTTAGAATTATGGAAATACTACTAAATCACCAATCTCATCTCTTAGCGCATTGCCTAGGTGAGCATTGTTATAATTAATTAAGGCGGTCTTAATTACGCCCATGTAAAACATAATTCTAGACGGATCTGGAAGGAGCGGATCTTGGAGCACCATCATAAAGTCTTGGTCCCAGAGTTCTCCTGTGGCATCCATCATAAATTTGTGTTTTACAGTACTGTACTTACCATAGTATGTATTTTGGTAGGTACCAGCCCAAGCAGCAGGTTTATTAATACGATCCGTAAAATCTACTCTTCTCCACAGGTAATTAGTTTCACCTTTTTTGAAATTTTCATTTGCTACAATGGTAAACCTTAGTGCGGCATCAGAAGTCTTTAAAGAGGCATCACGCAATAAGATGACGGGAACCCGGCTGTGGACCTGACCAGCCTTAATCACTAAGTTTTTGCTCACTTCAGGATCATTGAATGAAATAAAGTGTGTTCCTGGAACTGCATTGATTACCCCATCAACCTGTACTTGTTCCAGTTTAAAACTGCGGTCCTTTGTAGACACTCCTCCAACGGCATAGATGTCAAAATATACCGAATCTTGGCGTGTATCCGCACTCTTGTAAAAAAAAGTATAGGCGATCTGCGATCCTAGTCCATTTGCACCAGGTTGATATATGGCAGCGATTGGGGGACCAAATTGCAGAGTTGCTTCCTCATTAAATAGCAGCTTATCCTCTTTGCATGAACCCAAAGTCATGATGAATAGCGTTATTAAAAAATATCTTGTTTTCATAAACATTAATTAAGATTAATTGCCTCAGTTTTAGGCATCGGAATTAAATAATTGAGTATTGCATCACCCGGAACGAATATGATGTTAGCCTTTGGCGCATTCAATCGCTTATAAGCAAAAAACGATTGCCCTTCTGCGTAAAATTCCTTCCGATATTCCTTAAGTAGTTCATTTTGAAGTAAAACAGGATCTGATGGTAAGGTAGTTTGTTGAATATTACGTGAGGTGCAAAATGAAGCCCATAAGGCCTGGGCATTTCCAGCTTGCGTAGTTTCAATAGCGATCAAATACATTTCGCTAATGCGCAATAACGGGATTTGCTTAAAGCTCTTACCTGACTCGTCAACTTTGTATTTCTTTAGGACATAGCCTTGCACTATACTAGAAGGCAAATTAATTAATTCCCAGAGATTTACTTCACGAATGTCAGTTCCGGTATTGCCATACAGCTGTGCATTAATAACTGCATTGGAACTACCCTTTCTTAAAACGCCATTGGCAAATAGTGAGCTATACTTCGTATACAGGGCAAAATCATCTAGGGCAAAAATATGTTCGGCAGTTAATACGTAATCTTTTGCCGCCATGTCGGTGGCAGTTCCTAAACGGAATGTAGGATTGACTTTCGCATCTCTGGCATCAATAACAATTTTAGCACACTCATAAGCCTTTGCTTTATTATTAAACCACAAGTAAGCACGTGCTTGCAATGCTTTTACTGCATAGTAATTCATTTTTAAAGGGCGATATGCGAAGTAAGGATCTGTGATAGTCGTATTTTTGACGATTGGATCAATATCTTTTACTAGTGCTTCTGCCTCAGCCAAGTCTTTTAACATAGTCTCTTGAAAGTCAGCAAATGATAAAAGTGCATTTGGCGTTTTAGATAAATGAGTGACGTAAGGCAACTTATTTCCAGTATTTACATCTGTAGGGATGGGCCCGAATAAACGAAGAATATCTAAATGGCAATAAGCACGCAGTGCTAAGCACTCAGATTTAATAGTTTCATACACACCTGGACTTTTAAAGACATATTTATTTTGATCAATGTGATCAAGAATAGCATTGATGCCTGCAACAATTTTGTACTCTGTACCATATATTGTGGCCAATGAATTTTCAACTGCAGCATCGGTGTAATTAAAACGTGCTAATTTATAGGCGACCGATGTGCTAATGGTAGCATCCCCGTCCCAGTTAGAAATCGGATACTCAATGGTGGTCATGGTCATGGCTCTTCCATATACGTTCGCACCTTTCATCTGAATGTAAATTCCGCTTAGCGCATCCTTAAATCCACCTTCTGTAGAAAAAAGCATGTCTTGGGTCATTTCAGTTTTAGGATCAACCGTTAAATAATCCTTACATGATGGAGTTGTTAATGCTACCAACAACAACATAACGATGATATATTTTAAATTCTTCATATCCTTAATTATTAAAATGTAGTATTAATACTTAATGAAAATTGTCTCGAGAATGGGTATTGTATTCCGCGCTCTTGCTTTACAGTAGAGAAATAGAAAGCATCAGCAACACTTAAAGAAATCGTCAATGCTTCAACACCCAATTTCTTACTCAAATAACCATTGTTATATTGCATATTAATATTCTGGCAGGTTATCGTGTTTTCATCTTTAACAAATCTTGAAGTCTTGCTGGTTGCTTGCGTCACCATCAAGCCTTTAAACTCAACTAGGTCACCTGGGGCTCTCCAACGGTCGTTGTAAACTCGGGCATCTACGTTATAAGTATAGTCTGCATTTTCTACTTTGTTAATCAAGGTCTGATTATAAAGTTGTCCACCAGAGCGATATCCGAAAGACATATTTAACGACAAGTCTTTGTAACGAACCATTGTACTTAAATTACCCTGAATTTTTGGATCTGTTGAGCCTACTGCCGCAAGGTTAGCTGGATCCCAGGTATAAGTATGTTGTCCGTCTTTAGTTAAATAAAGCTCCTTACCTGTACTTGGATCGATACCCAGCGATGGAACTACCCATATAGAATTAGATGAATATCCTTCCTTAAATAATGTACTTGGTGTTGCTCCGGTAGAATTTTCGATTGCTTTTTGGGCATCCTTCAATGCTTGCGAAATTTGAACAATCTTGTTCTTATTATGCATCATGGCCGTTGTAACGCTCCAAGTAAATGCAGCATTACGCACGATAAAGCCGGTCAGTTTCAGTTCGAATCCCTCATTATTCATCTTACCGATATTTTCTACATAGCTGGTAAATCCATTAGAAGCAGGCAGATTTACAGAAGAAACGAGATCATTTGTTTTTTGAATATATGAATGGGGAGTTTGGACTGATGTTGAGCCTGGTACAAACCCTGGCTTCCTTTACCAACAAAATAGTTTACGCGATGCACTGATCGCAGGCACAACCCTGAA
>DATJDT010000328.1:0-1618 GCA_035497275.1 Pedobacter sp. | reverse complement strand
ACCTTAATGCTCTTTTTTTGCTTAATAGCGATAGCAAAAGGACAAAATTCCCTATCAAATACAATAGAGGGAATCAAAAAAGGATTTAATGAACGGAATAACGCTATACTAGAACCACTATTAGCTAATCAATTTAGCGTTGTTGGAGGTAATGGACAGGAGGCAAGAGCTAGCTTGCGCTATTTTTTAAATAAATATCCATTCGACCAAATAGATTATCGCATATCCGAGACAATAGGAGACTTCACTAAATTATCATTCCAGGTTACCCTAAAGAATAAGGAAATCAAGGAAATGAATGTACTTTTAAATTCAAGCTACCAAGTACTATATTTTGACTTGGCAGATGAGATGTTTGGAATGAAGCGTAATCAAATCTCACGCTTAAGAGCCAAAATTCCTTTTGAAAACCATTACGGTAAAATCATTATCAAATTACGCATTAACAACTATTCAAAGCCTCTACGTTTTTTGTTTGACACTGGAGCAGACGGAATGGCCATCAATACGGCGTTGGCAGAGGAAATTGGTTTAAAGGTTACTCGAAAAAATGACGCTGCTGTTGTAGGCGGTAATATGAATATTAAAATTTCTGATGGAAACACGATTCAGATCGATACATTTAGTATGCAGGGAATGGGTATAGCCATCTTTGATAATGTAAGTAAAGACGCTGATGGACTTCTGGGTAATGCATTTTTAAGACGTTTTATTACAGAGATTGACTATGATCACCACGAAATTAGGTTATATGATTTTGGTAAATTTGAATATAAGGGTACTGGCTATCCTGTTTCAGTTAATGTTCCGAATGGCTTGTTACTTGTTCCTGGAAAATTGAATATTGTTCCCAATAAAGTTTCTGAAGGTAATTTTGTATTCGATACAGGCGCATCATACAATGTAATTTGTTTTAGAAATTTTGTACAAAAGCATAAATTGCTCGTAAGCGGCTTTGTACCTAAAGGTCAAAGTACGACGGTAAGCATGGGAATGGCTACACCCACGTTTACGGGGATCAGCGATAAATTCGAAATACCTGGAATTCCTAATGAGGGAAAACTTCCGGTAACTTTGATGTCGGGGTTTATGCAATCAGATAAGACTTTGCCACATGACGGATCTATTGGTATTCGTTTATTAAGTCGTTATAACCTATTGATCAATCTCCAGGAAAGTAAAATATATTTCTCTCCTAATAAACTGCATGCCTTACCAGAAGATTTTATGGTTGGTCCTTATATTTTAGGTTGGGATAACGAAGAGGTACTTCGCATTGTTGGAAGATCAATCGGTTCGGTTGATCCAAAACTAATACAAGAGGGGACAGAAATTGTCTCCGTAAATAAACTTAAAGCTGCTGATTTGGCGAAAAATAAGGGCAAAGGTTTAAAAAAGATCTTAAGTGAAGACAAAGCAATCAAAATTCAATATAAAGTGGGCGAAGAGCTGCTCATTTATGAAGGTAAATAGTTGAAATTATGAAAAGGATATTAACAAGCAGCATTGTGTTGCTTTTTGCGTGTTTATCTGGAGCAATGGCCCAAGGAATAGAATTTGAACATGGAACTTGGGCAGAGGCTGTGAAAAAGGCTAAGCAAGCTAATAAGCCCATTTT
>DATJDT010000327.1:0-6446 GCA_035497275.1 Pedobacter sp. | reverse complement strand
ATGCTGAATCTTTAAAATTCAAACTTCTTTCATGCAAATTCCATGGCCCCATATTATATCCCATATCAAGCATAATATGTGTTTCTTTAGGGTAAAAGATAGGAATGTAATTCATCCAAAGTTGGTCTACAAAGAAACCATATTTGGGGTTGTTAAATCCCATTGTTAAGCACCTATCTTCCCACCAATCAAGCGCCTTGTCAGAAACTGCAGATTTTTTTAAACCTAAATAACCTAGATTATATAAACCGTGACGTAAAAAAAGATTTTCATTTGGAGAACCCTCTTGCGGTTTAATGGGACTATGAATATGGGGGGTTAGCAAGATAGAAGAGCTTTCGAAGTAGCTATCAAGCTTATCTAGTGAGGAAAATAGTTTGATATCGGGATCAAGATAATGAACAATCTCAGGTGAGAACGTTGCAAATAAATATTTAAAACAACTAGCTTTGATGGCTGTGCTAAGTTCAATGACATCAAATTTATCTTTCAGGTCATTGCAGTCTATTGGAAGAGTTTGCCAGTTAATAAAATTAATGTTTTCTAAGGCAGTATAATTTATATCCCCGTTAAATTCATCTGCTAGAAATAGATAGAAGGTATAATCAGGGGCTATATCTTTAACAGACTTGGCTAAAACACTCGCTTGTGCAAGGTAATTATTCGTGCAGACGGTAAATATAATTTTGGATCGGTTCATTTATTTAATCATTAAAAGCTTGCATCTCTATTAAACGTTTATAAAGACCATTTTGTGACATCAGTTCACTATGGCTCCCTTCTTCAATGATTTGACCCTTATCTACTACTACAATAACGTCAGCATGTTGGATTGTGCTTAATCGATGGGCAATGATAATAGAGGTTCTATTTTGCATTAAATTATTTAGTGCTTCTTGTACTAATTTTTCCGATTCAGTATCTAGAGCTGAAGTGGCTTCATCTAATAACATGATTGGCGGATTAGTTAAAACAGCTCTAGCAATACAAATTCTCTGTTTTTGTCCACCAGATAATTTATTGCCTCTATCTCCAACAAAGGTTTGATAACCTGCTTCGGTGGCAAGAATAAATTCATGTGCATTGGCAATTTTAGCCGCATTCATTACCTCTTCTTCTGTTGCATCCGGTTTGCCAAAAGCAATGTTGTTAAATATCGTATCGTTAAATAAAATACTCTCTTGGTTAACGATTCCCATTTTTGCCCTAATACTCTCCACAGTTAAATCTCTATAGTCAAGACCATCAATTTTTAAACTACCAGTTTTAGGGTCATAGAAACGCGGAATTAAATCCATTAATGTGCTTTTTCCACCACCTGATGGACCAACCAACGCAACCGTTGTCCCTTTCTTCACAGTTAGGTTAATATTTTTAAGCACTTCTTTATCGCCATAACTAAATGAAAGATTCTCAAAGCTTAAGTCACGTTCAAATTGATTTAACGGAGCGGCTTCGGGCTTATTAGTTAGTTCGGGCTTAGTATCGATTAAATCTAGTACCCGCTCACCCGCTGCTATTCCAGAATGAATCCCGCTAAAAGCGTCGGTTAATGCTTTAATAGGTTGCATTATTTGAGAAAAGGTTGCTAGGTAAACCACAAATTTCGCAGCTTCTAGATCTCCTTGTCCATTTAAAATTTGCATCCCACCATACAAAAGGATAAATACCACAACTAAAACACCCAATGTTTGGGAAACTGGAGAGGCTAGTTGTTGCCTTCTGGCCATTTTTCGGTTTAATCCAGAATAGAATTTATTTTCTTCGTTAAATTTTTCTTTTATCCGGTATGTTGCATTAAAAGCCTTGATAATTTTAACACCTCCTAAAGCTTCGTCTAAAAAGCCAATCATTTTTGCAAATGATTGATGGGATTGCGTTGACTGCTGTTTCAACCTTTTCACTATCTTACTAATAATGAAGCCAGAGATTGGGATAACCAGCAGGGAGAACAAGGTTAATTTTATTGAAATAGAAACAAGAACTCCTACATAAAATAATAATTGAACAGGCTCTTTAAACACCACTTGTAAGGTGTTTGTAACGGAGAATTGTACAACCTGAACGTCTGAAGCAACTTTTGAAATAATATCTCCTTTGCGCTCATTGTTAAAATAACCAACGTGTAAATTCATAACATTTTCAAATACAGTTCGTCGTAAATTCAACAAGGTATGTACCCTTAAATCTTCCATAAATCTTTGAGAAAAATACCGGAAAAAGTTTGCAAGAAAAACAGTCACTATAATAATGGCACAGATGATCTTTAAGGCAAAAATTTTATCATCGGCAATAATAGGTTCAATATAGCTATCAAACCTAGCTAAGATATCCCATGAACTTGGTTCCTTGGCAATTTTTGTTGGATCTTCACATTTTCCAAGAAAAAGGGCCTGCATAAGTGGGCCAAGCAAAGTAAAAAGAAAAGTATTAAATATGATGGCAAACAGAGTCGCAATCACATAAGGTATTGCAAATTTCTCAATCGGCTTAGCAAAAGATAATAATCTAAAATACGTCTTCATTTAGAGGGTGTAAAGGGTCAAAGTTACGCTTTTTTAATATCAAGTTTTAATCATGTTATCTTTGGCAAGTAATTTTTCCATTTCCCAAAACCACCGAAATTATCGTTATTTGTGGTAAACAGTAGATGATGGAGGCTTACCAAAAATTAAAGGAGGATATCGCTAAAGGCAGCTTTAGAGCTTTAGCCAGGGGTCTAACTTTGGTTGAGAATGAGATCGAGCCTGCACCAGCCTTACTCAAATATATTCAAATTAATCGCCATATTCCTGTTATTGGCATAACTGGACCTCCTGGGGCTGGTAAAAGCACACTCGTTAATGCCCTCGTTTCTTTTTTTGTAAAGGAAGGTAAAAAAATTGCTGTATTGGCGGTCGACCCTACGTCTCCTTTTAATTTTGGTTCCCTTTTGGGGGATAGAATTAGAATGGCTCAGCAATTTAATCAACCCAATGTGTATATCCGCTCTGTTGCGACCCGTGGATCATTAGGTGGCGTTTCTACAAAAACACTAGAAATGATTGATCTTATTCGTTCGAGCAATTTCGATTTAATCTTAGTTGAAACGGTAGGTGTGGGGCAATCTGAAGTTGAGATTGCTGGCCTAGCGGATAAAACGATGGTTGTACTAGTTCCCGAATCAGGGGATGAGATCCAAAATATTAAATCGGGGTTAATGGAAATTGCCCAGGCTTTTGTGGTGAATAAAGCCGATCGAGATGGTGCATCAACCTTTGCCAATACCCTTAATAAGTTATTAAATCAACAGCATCAAAATATTCCAATATTTAAAACCGTTGCGGATAAAAACGAAGGCATCGAGGCATTGTGCAAATGGCTTATGAAAGAGGAAGAAGTTGACAGTGATAGAAAGAAAATCTTGCTTGCAGAAAAAGCATTTAAAATAATTCAACATAAACGGACGCTTGATGTTGACAAAGTAAAACTTAAAGCCGACATTGCAGAAGCATCCTTAAATGCGGACTTTAATATTTACCGTTTTGTTGAAGAGCGGTTCGGTCTGTCTTAAAAAAAGGACTTCCCTGTATAGTCGATTAGGACAGTTTAGAAAATCATTAAAATAAGGAGATAATTTAAGACTCTTTATTTTATCAAATAGGCTTAGTTAATTCATAAATGATCGTTTTATGCCTATTTATCTCTCCATAAGCAAACGTTTGAGTTATCGCTAACCCATTCTTGCTAAGTTTTTTGTGAAAATGAACTCCTTATCACAAATGAAGATTGCTTATTAAGTATATTCGGGAAAATATTCTAGAAAATTGGGATTCAAACTGGGCTCATTTTAAGTTTGGAACGGAGTTTGTATAGTATTTTGAGATTATAAAAATTTGTTTAATTTTGTTCTACAAAAAATTACACAATTAATATTTGTTTAACCTTAAAAAAGAAAATTATGAATTATTCTACTTTAAAAAAGGGTCTTGTAGCCTCTTTAGTAGTATTGATGGGAGCAACATCTCTCGTTAGTGCACAAGATGCTCCTGCTCCTTCTTCTTCTGCCAAGGTATTTGGTGGTAGAGGTCAATACAGAACTTGGTCACTAGGTGTGAACGCAGGGATTACCCAACCTGTAGTTTTACTAGGTGGTAGAAATGACTTTACTAACTGGGATGTTAATTTAGGTTATGGTGTTTCAATCCGTAAACAATTAGGTCATGCATTTGGCTTAGAAGGTAACATCATGAGAGGTAAAATCTCAGGAAATAACAGTGATGCAACAGGTGGTATGCAAAATGGCATTTCGTCATTCGAAACTAAATTTGGTTATGCAGCTGATTTAAGAGGTGTAATTAATGTTGCGACTGTAGATTTTTTACGTCGTGAAAATTCAGTAAACTTTATTTTATCTGCTGGTTATGGTTTATTGGCATATGAGCCATCTACTCAACCTGGAGGTGTACAAAAACCAATTGATGGTGATAAATATTACCATGGTGCTTATATCCCTGTAGGTGCTGGTGTTAAATTCAAAATTTCTGATAACGTATCATTCAACTTGAATTATACAATGAGTTTTGTTGATGACTTCAATGTAAATGGTGTTCAAGCTGGTAACAGTATCACTTCTAACTTTGATAAATTTAGCTATACTTCAGCTGGTTTAGAATTCTCTTTAGGTTCGAAAGCTAAACCTAACTTAGATTGGGTTAACCCACTTGCTTTAATGTATGATGAATTAAAAGATCCTTCATTACGTCAAGAAGTTGAAGCATTGAAAAACCGTGTTTCTAACGTTGAGAAATCAATCGAAGATTTGAAAAAAGATTCTGATGGTGACGGTGTTGCTGATCAATTTGACAAATGTGCTGGAACTCCTGCTGGAACTAAAGTAGATGGTTCAGGTTGTCCACTTCCTCCTCCACCTGCACCAGTTGCTGCTGAAGCTGTTTCAACTGTATCAGGATGGGAAACTATTCAATTCGAATTCAACAGTTCAGTTTTAAAAACTGAAGCTTATCCAGTTTTAGATAAATTATCTTCTACATTGCGTGAAAACGGTGGTAAAATAACTGCAAAAGGTTATGCTTCTAGCGAAGGTACTGCTGCATACAATTTGAAATTATCTAAAGATAGAGCAAACTCTGTTAAAACTTACTTAGTAAACTCTGGTGTTAATTCTAGCCAAGTTACTGCTAAAGGTTTTGGTGAAGCTAATCCAATTGCTTCGAACGATACTGAAGAAGGTCGTATCCAAAATCGTCGTGTTGAAACTTCAAGAAACTAATCTTTCTTAATTCAATAAAAAAAGAGCCCTGTAGCATGATGTTACAGGGCACTTTTTTTAGTATATTTGTCTATGTATTTTTTTAGGAAAAGAGATTCAGAGAGACCTACCAATTTTAATATTAAGGTAATGCATTGGATTAATGCGATTGCCATTATACTATTTGTAGGGGGCATAACTTGGAAGCTTATCCAATGGTTTATATTAAAGAAATAATGAAAACAATCATCAACACAAAAAATGCTCCAGCTCCAATTGGACCATACAGTCAAGCCGTATTAGCGAATGGATTTTTATTTCTATCTGGTCAGGTAGCAATTAATCCCGAGAATGGTGAATTAAATCTGTCTTCAATTGCCGAAGAAACACACCAGGTAATGCGCAATATTAAAGCCGTACTTTTAGAAGCAGGTTACACGTTTGACCATGTTGTAAAAACTACTATCTTTTTAGCAGACATGGAATTGTTCTCAGCTGTTAATGAAGTATATGGTTCTTATTTCAGTGATACATATCCAGCTCGCGAAACAGTTGCAGTAAAAGGTTTGCCAAAAGGGGTAAATGTAGAGATATCGGTAACAGCTTACCAAGGGTAATCCATTGAAATCAAAATCGCGGTATTTATTAGCGGCCTTTTTGTCTGTAGCTATTTGGGGTTTCTTTTCTATTCCGCTAAGAAATATTAAAGCTTTCCCTGCCGATGAAATATTGTATTATCGAATTTTTACCTCTTTAATTGTAATATGGATCGCCATAATTCTCTTTAGAAGAAACATCTTACAACAAGATCTTCGGTTTTATAAGGCCGCATCACCAAAAGAGCAAAGGATAATTATCTATCAGGTTATTGGGGCAAGTATTCTGCTTACGCTTAACTGGTATACTTTCATTTATGCAGTAAATAACGTAAGTCTTAAATCTGCCGCATTTGCTTACATGGTTTGTCCCTTGATTACTGCTTTTGGTGGCTTCCTAATTTTGAAGGAAGAATTGTCTAAAGTAAAATTGGTTGCACTCGCAATTGCATTAGTGAGTATCATTATGCTGGCTACCGGATCATTTGTAGAAGTTCTCTGGTCGGTCATTATTGCTGCACTATATGCATTCTATTTAATTATACAGCGCAAAATGCAGCATTTAGATAAACTCAATGTGCTGGCTTTGCAAATTACTG
>DATJDT010000326.1:0-15816 GCA_035497275.1 Pedobacter sp. | reverse complement strand
ATTTTAAATTTTTTCATCTATGTTTTAATGTAAAAATTGTCGCTAAAAAAAGATAGCTTCGGGAACCACTCCGAAGCTACAATCAACCTAAACCTAAAACTAAACTATGAAAATTCTTATTATTATTAATCGCTTTATCTTCCTATTTAGGAATTTAGAACAACTTGTTTTAATCATTATGTGCGATAACTAGGCAAATATTCCGCCCTGTTTCGTGGCGCAAAGGTAAATACTATTTTTCAATTACGCAATAGTAAATTAAAAATAATTTTATAAGGCTGTTTTAAAGAGAAATAGACGAGTTTCTTACGGAACTTTGACAATTCTTAAAGGTTGTTTTGCTACTTATAATCGCTAATGGATACCTGCTTTTTACAAAAGCTATATTCATGTGGCTGATTGGATCCTACAATGATCATTTTTCCCTCTCCGAATTTCTCGATTAAGGCTAAATACCAATCTACCCCTTGTGAATCCAAATTTGAAGTAGGCTCATCTAACAAAAGAATTGGGGAATCGCTACAACAAGCTAGCGCAAGCTTCGTTCGTTGCTTCATTCCCGAAGAGAAATGTTTTAAAGCCTTGTCTTGTGATCTCTCAAGTCCCAGCAGGTTTAGCACGCTCGCAGCGTCTAAGTCTCTCGCGTAGGCTTTAAATTGGAAATGAAAAGCTATTGTTTCTTGTAAAGTAAATTCTTCGATTAAATCTAAGTATGGTGCAGCGAAGCTGATATATTGATATATGCTTTCTACATTTATTTTCTCAGGGTTTAAATATTTTAAAGTACCTTCAGAGGGCGACAAGCTCCCCAACAAAACACTCAATAAAGTTGATTTACCTGAACCGTTAGGCCCTAAAACTGCATATTTCTGACCTTGTTCAAACTCATAATCAATCCCTTTAAAGATCCATTCCTTGTTAAACCTACGACCTATGTTTTGAAGGGAAATGTTCATTGTTAGTAGTTAGTAGTTAGTACATAGTACCCTGATTGGGCGTACGAAAAAACTATCTTTCTTTGCTTCCAGACCCAAAACCTCTCATTACTCCGCGGTTAGAGTTTCTGATAAAATCTACAATTTCGTCACGAATTTCGGTCGGCTGAAACTCGGCTTCAATAATATCCAATGCCTTAGTTACATTATTGTTCTTTACAAACAATATACGATAAATCTCTTGGATTTCATTGATGTTTTCAGGTGTAAAACCTCTTCTTCTTAAGCCTACAGAATTGATACCAACATAAGAAAGTGGCTCTCTTGCTGCTTTTACATAGGGTGGAACATCTTTACGAACCAAAGAACCCCCGGTTACAAAAGCATGTGATCCCACTTTTACAAACTGATGGATCGCTACTAAGCCCGCCAATACCACGTAATCACCAATAGTGATATGCCCGGCTAAAGTTGTGCTATTCGAAAAAATGCAATAGTTACCTACTTCGCAATCATGTGCAATATGGGAATAAGCTTGGATCAGGCAATTGTTCCCAATTACTGTTTTCCATTTATCCTTAGTTCCACGGTTAATTGTTACGCATTCACGGATGGTTGTATTGTCTCCAATTTCTGCAGTAGTAACCTCGCCGGCAAACTTTAAATCTTGAGGAACTCCAGAAATCACTGAGCCAGGGAAAATTCGGCAGTTTTTACCAATCCTTGCTCCGTCCATGATCACTACATTCGATCCAATCCATGTACCCTCTCCAATTTCTACATCTTTGTGGATAACGGCAAATGGCTCAACAACTACATTGTCGGCTATTTTTGCCTGGGGGTGTATATATGCTAAAGGCTGTATCATTATGCGGGGTCGTTTTCTTTTACTTTGGATATCTGCGCCATCATTTCTGCTTCAACTACGATCTTCTCTCCCACCATGCCAAAGCCTTTCATTTGTGCAATTCCTCTTCTAATGGGCTCCATTAAGTCGCATCTAAATACAATCGTATCGCCAGGTAAAACCTGAGCCCTAAAACGCACGTTATCTATTTTTAAAAAATATGTTAAATAATTTCTTGGGTCTGGAACAGTACTCAACACCAAAATGCCACCCACTTGTGCCATAGCCTCAATTTGGATTACCCCAGGCAATACCGGTGCTCCTGGAAAATGTCCCTTAAAGAACTCTTCGTTCATGGTTACATTTTTAACACCAACAACGTGCGTTTTCGAAAGTTCAAGCACTTTGTCAACAAACAAAAAAGGCTGTCTATGTGGTAAAATATCCATTATTTGCACTACATCATACAAAGGTTTTGCATTTACATCATATACCTTTTGTACTTTTTTGCCTTTTTCCTTTTTGATGGCGGCTTTAATCTTTTTAGCAAAGGCAACATTGGCTGCATGGCCTGGTCTTGCTGCCATAATGTGACCTTTTAAATGAACCCCAACAAGCGCTAGATCGCCGATCATGTCGAGCAATTTATGACGGGCTGGCTCATTCTGGTAACGCAATTCCATGTTGTTTAAAATCCCTTGTGGTGCAACTTCGATTGCTGCCCTGTTAAAGATTTTAGCCAGGTGATTAAGTTCCTCTTTCGTTACTTCTTTATCAACAATTACAATGGCATTGTTCAGGTCTCCTCCTTTAATGAGGTTATTTTGCAATTGATACTCTAGCTCATGTAAAAAACAAAATGTTCTACAAGAGGCAATTTCTTTCTTAAATTCGGCAATACTCGATATACCCGCATGCTGACTTCCTAAAACTGGAGAGTTGTAATCGATCATACAGGTAAAACGATAATCATCAAGTGGCATCGCTACAATTTCTACCTTCCGATCTGGCTCTGTATAGGTTATGTTATGGGGAATAGTGTAATATTCTCTATCTGAATTTTGGGAAACAAGGCCCACCTCTTCCAACGCCTCTAAAAACATGATTGCACTACCATCCATAATAGGCGTTTCAGGGCCATTAAGTTTGATCAGCACATTATCTAAGTCCATCCCCACCAACGAAGCCATTACATGTTCAACGGTACTTACACTTGCGCCATTTTGCGAAATTGTGGTTCCCCTAGCTGTATCGGTTACATTATCGCAATCTGCGTCGATAATTGGTTGTCCGGGAAGATCTATTCTTTGAAATTTAAAACCATGATTATCAGGTGCTGGGCAAAATGTTAAGGTTACATTTGCGCCAGTATGTAATCCAACACCCTTAACCGAAACTTCACTTTTAATGGTTTTTTGTTTAACGTTCATTATTAATCTTGTCTTATGCCTGTTTTTTCAATAATAGCTGTTAACTCTGCTACTTTTGCTTCTAATGCTCTAATGCGTTTATCAACCTCAGGCAACTTTTTAAAAATAACGGTAGAGCGCATCCATTCCTTTAAGGGTTGTGCCGGACTACCGTGCCATTGTTTATTTTCTTCTGTATTAAAATTAATTCCCGCTTGTGCGCCAATTTGAGTGCCTTTGGCTAAAACCAAGTGACCTGCGATACCAACTTGGCCGCCAATAACAGAGTTATCTCCAAGCTTAGTACTTCCAGAAATACCTGTTTGTGCTGCAACTACAGCATGTGCGCCCACCTCTACATTGTGTGCAATCTGAATAAGATTATCCAGTTTCGCACCTTTTCTGATGAAAGTAGAGCCCATTGTTGCTCTATCTATAGTTGTATTTGCGCCAATTTCAACATCATCTTCAATGACAACATTTCCAATTTGGGCTATTTTATTATAGGTACCGTCTGCCTGAGGAGCGAAACCAAATCCATCGCTACCAATTACAGTATTTGAATGGATGGTAACGTTATTGCCAATAATAGATCGATTATAAATTTTAACCCCCGCGTAAATCGTGGTGTCATTCCCTATTTTCGTATCTGATCCAATATAAATCTGCGTGTAAATTCTGCAATTGTCTCCAATAACAACGTTTTCTTCAATTGAGCAAAAAGCGCCAATAAATACATTTTTTCCAATTTTTGCAGTTGGATGGATATAGCATGGCTGGGTAATCCCAATTTGAGTTCTGTCCTGATTTAAGGCTTCGTTGTATTTCTCTAATAGCAAAGAAAACGCACTGTATGGATCCTTAACCTTAATCAACGTACAGGTTATAGGTTGTGAGGGCGTAAAGTCATTTGATACAATAACCACCGAAGCTTTAGTTGTATATAAATAACTTTCGTACTTAGGATTTGATAAAAAACAAAGCGTTCCTTCGCTTCCATTCTCTATTTTGGCAAGCTCTCCAACCATCGCAGTTGAATCACCCACCACAGTCCCATCTAAAAATTGGCTTATCTGCTCGGCAGTAAATTGCATTTTACAAAGTTAACTGTTAAATTGATATGAACAAATAAACAACTGTGTATAATCATAGTATTAAATCGCAAGATAATAGAGAACGGATCAGTTTTTTGTTAATTTTTGTTAATTGCTTTAAATGTCCCTAGTATAGCAGAGTATATGCTTGCTTACAGTTTTATCTAAAGATGCTAAGTTAGATAAATCTGAGGCTTTTGTAATATCTATTAACGCATCATTCTTCATTAAAATATTAATGTTGCTATTTCCAGCATTATATGCTCTGTTTTTTATTGTATCTGTAAACACAAAATAGGAAATATCATCATCATTTAAATTTAAAGCAAGAGCTGTATTTTCACTCAGTAGCGCTACCCTTTCTCTAGAAGGGGCGTCATTTGTAATTTCAACTTTATACAGCTTTCTCGAATTTAACATCTTGCAAAGCTTAGACAAAATTACATCCGTATGATTTTCCCATACCTTAACCGCAGCATAAATATCTTGATCGTCTAATTTTGAGAATTGCAAAAGGTGATTTTCATCTTTAAAAAAATTGTGTGACGTTACATCTTGTTGTAAGAAATGTTGCAAGGCAGGCGTAGCAAACAATATCGACCCGCTGGATGCTAACTCTTTTGCCCTTTCTAAAATTTTAACTAATAATTGTTCTCCTGCAATTACAGTTTTATGCAAATAAACCTGCCAGTACATTAATCTTCTAGCGATTAAAAACTTTTCGATAGAGTATATACCTTTTTCTTCTATCACCAGCTGATCATCAATCACATTAAACATTTTTATGATTCGATCAAAACTAATTACCCCTTCACTTACCCCTGTAAAAAAGCTATCTCTATTTAAATAGTCCATTCTATCTAAATCAAGTTGCCCCGATATTAATTGACAGAAAAAATGTCTGTGATACTTTCCTTTAAAAATCTCAATTGCTGAGTCAAGTTGCCCTTCAAATTCTTCATTAAGTTTATCCATCATTAAAATGGAAATATCTTCATGTAAAATACCGTTTACCAAAGTATGTTCAAGTGCATGAGAAAAAGGACCATGTCCTATATCATGTAGTAAAATTGCTATAGTTGCTGCTTCTTCTTCCTCAAATGAAATCGCATGTCCCTTACTTCTTAAAACTTCCAAGGCTAAGCTCATTAAATGCATCGCGCCCAACGCGTGATGAAAACGCGTATGCAAGGCCCCTGGATAAACCAAATGCGTCATTCCCAACTGCTTAATATACCTCAGCCTTTGAAAATAAGGGTGCGAGATTAGATCGTATACTAATGCCGAAGGGATAGTAATGAACCCATAAACTGGATCATTTATGATTTTCTTTTTATTCAATTCTTAAAAATAAATTATACGGTACAAAAATTGCTATTTTTATTGATAGTAAAAAAGACTAGCGCTCTTTAAACTTTTAAATTACATAAAAAGTATATATAATGCAGGAAACCAAAATTTTATGGGCCGATGATGAAATCAATCTATTAAAACCACATATTTTACTACTTAACGAAAAGGGTTATCATGTAACTACGTTTACCAATGGCAACGATGCATTGGCAGCATTTGAGCAGGAACATTTCGATCTCGTTTTTTTAGATGAAAATATGCCTGGTATGAGTGGATTAGAAACTTTGTCTGCTATCAAGAACATTCGTTCTGATGTTCCTGTTGTTTTGATCACCAAAAGTGAGGAAGAAAACTTAATGGAGGATGCTATCGGTTCTAAAATAGACGATTATTTGATTAAACCGGTAAACCCAAAACAAGTATTATTAACCATCAAGAAAATCATCGATAACAAGCGTCTAATTAGTGAAAGAACATCTTCTGCCTATCAACAAGATTTTAGGCGTTTAGGTATGACCTTAAACGACAAATTAAGTTATGAGGAATGGGTAGAAGTATATAAAAAATTGGTTTTTTGGGAGCTTGAGCTCGAGAAATTAGATGATCCGCAGATGCATGAGATTTTAACCATGCAAAAATCTGAGGCTAATGTACAGTTCAGTAAATTTATAGAAGACCATTACCTAGATTGGATTCCAAATAGAGATAAGGCCCCATTATTATCAAACGAGCTGCTAAAGAAAAAAGTTTTTCCATTAATTAATAGCAATACCCCAGTTTTCTTTATTTTAATTGACAACTTAAGATACGATCAATGGAAAATCATAAATCCGCTTATTACCGAATACTTTAGACTTGAAGAGGAAGACACCTATTCGAGCATTTTACCAACGGCTACACAGTATGCCAGAAATTCTATCTTTTCTGGTCTAATGCCCTTAGAAATGGAAAAACGTTTCCCTTCTTTATGGCAGAACGATGATGATGAGGGCGGAAAAAATCTTCACGAAGAAACGTTTTTGGGCGAACAGATCAAGCGTAGCTTGCGTAAAGACTGCAAATTTAGCTATCATAAAATATTAACTTTTGATCAAGGAAAAGATCTTACTGAGAAAGTAAATAACCTAATGGATAATGAGTTTAATGCTATTGTTTACAACTTTGTAGATATGCTTTCTCATGCCCGAACAGATATGCAAATGATCCGTGAATTAGCAAATGATGACGCCGCCTATCGATCATTAACCTTATCATGGTTTGAGCACTCGCCCTTGCTTGATTTATTGAAGAAAATTTCTCAAAAAAGGGTAAAGGTTGTCATTACAACAGATCATGGGACTATTCGCGTAAAACACGCAAGTAAGGTTATTGGCGATCGCAATACCAATACCAATCTACGCTATAAACAAGGCCGAAATCTAAATTACAATGCTAAGGAAGTGTTTCTGATTAAAAACCCCCATGAAGCACAATTGCCTAAAATAAACATTAGCTCTAATTATATTTTCGCTAAAGAAGACCGTTATTTTGTTTACCAGAACAACTACAATCAGTTTGTTAATTATTACAACGAAACCTTTCAGCATGGTGGTATTTCAATGGAAGAAATGATTATTCCAATTGCAACTTATAGTTCGAAGTAGGCTATATTTGTATCAATGAAATCAATATCCATTACTCATATAAACGAGTTAAAATCTGTTGCCGAACAATTGCACGAGTTCGCTAATAACGAAAAGTTCTTTGTTTTTGAAGGTGAAATGGCTGCCGGTAAAACCACGCTAATTAAGGCGTTTTGTGCCGTATTAGGTGTTACAGAAGTGGTTAGTAGTCCCACTTTTTCTATTGTAAATGAATATGAAACAGCTAATGGCCCGATTTATCATTTCGATTTCTATCGTTTAAAAAATTTGCAAGAGGCCTACGATATTGGTTATGAGGAGTATTTTTATAGCGGAGATTATTGTTTGGTTGAATGGCCAACCAAAGTAGAAGAGCTATTACCAGAGCAATATATTAAAGTGGAGATTGGAATAATTGGAGAGACGGGGAGATCATTTAGCTTTAAAAAAGTTTTAAGTAGTTAGTATATAGTACCCTGATTGGATTTTGCAAATCCACTAGATTTTCTGTAACTTCAAACTACTAAACTATCCCATTTTATGGCTACAGGATTACGCGAAGGCATGGCCGCTATTGCCCAAAGAGGATTATTGCAGGCGCAGGAAGAAATGCTGGAAACGAATAAAAAAAGCAACAGTTTATACATTGGTATTCCTAAAGAAATTTCTTTTCAAGAATGCAGAATTGCATTAACGCCTCTTTCTGTTGCATTACTGGTAAACAACGGTCATAAAGTAGTGATTGAATCTGGCGCCGGGGTTGGCGCTAATTTTTCTGATAAAGACTATAGTGAACAGGGCGCCCAAATTATTTTCAATAAAAAAGAAGTTTGGAATGCCGATATCATTGTTAAAATTGCGCCACCAACCCTGGAAGAAATCGGGCTAATGCATAAAGGACAAACCCTTTTTTCTGCACTTCAAGTTGGCACACTGAAAGACAATTACCTCAAAGCGCTCCTTCATAAAAAGATCAATGCTATTTGTTTCGAAAATCTTCGCGACGAAGGAAATGTATTAAGTGTAGTGCGTGCTATGGGCGAAATAGTTGGCGCTACTTCTATCTTTATCGCAGCCGAATATTTGAGCAGTGCCTTTGGCGGCAAAGGATTAATGTTAGGTGGTTTTACTGGAGTTCCCCCAACCGAAATTGTAATTTTGGGTGCTGGTACGGTTGGAGAATACGCTGCAAGAACGGCACTCTCCTTAGGAGCTGAAGTAAAAGTATTTGATAGTTCGATATTTAGATTACGCCGCTTACAAAATAACTTGGGGAGTAGGGTTTTTACTTCAGTAATGCAACCTATAGTACTCGCCAAAGCCATTACCACCTGCGATGTTGTCATTGGCGCCATCCGATCAGAGCACGGTCGTAGTCCTTGCTTGGTAATGGAAGAAACCGTTGCCAAAATGAAGCCAAATGCTGTGGTAGTTGATGTAAGCATTGATCAAGGCGGCTGTTTTGAAACATCAGAAGTTACCAACCATAAAGATCCTGTTTTTATTAAACACGATGTAATCCATTACTGTGTGCCCAACATTGCATCTCGTGTACCACGCACAGCATCTTATGCGCTTACAAATATATTTGCACCTATACTGGTAGATATTGGAGACATGGGTGGCTTAATGAATATGGCCTGGAAAAGGCCCGGCATTAGAGGCGCACTCTATACCTATCAAGGCAACCTAACAAATAAAGATCTAGCTAATATGTTTAACCTGCCTTATAAGGATTTAGAGTTATTGGTCGTTTCTAATCAATAAGCCAAAGCATCATTACTAAATTATATGAAAAAATTAATTGTTCTTTTATTAACGGCATTTTGTTTAAACGCTTGTTCTCAAAATAATGCGCAAAACCCTTTCGGTTTAACTATTATACATACCAATGTCGATTATAAAAAGAGTATACAAGCTAAGCCTGCTAATGAATTGATAGAAATTAAAAAGGCCATTCCTTCTATTGTTTTGGATATTCGCTATGCTACCAAAAACAATTTCATGAAACAGGTAATGTACAAGCAAGCCCGTGCTTTTGCAAGGAAGCCTGTGGTACAACAATTGAAAGTAATTCAAGCTGAGCTGCAGAAAAAGGGATATGGCCTTAAAATTTTTGATGCTTATAGGCCCTATGCAATAACGGTTGCCTTTTATGAAAAAGCCAGCGATAAAAATTTTGTTGCCAATCCAGCTAAAGGTTCTAAACACAATCGTGGCTGTGCAGTAGATTTAACTATTATTGACCTTAAAACGGGCAAGGATGTTCCGATGCCAACCCCATATGATAGTTTTGCCCCCGAAGCTGCTCCTCATTTCAATGATCTCCCTCCAGCAATTATCAAGAACCGCGACTTCTTAATTTCAACCATGCAAGCTCATGGCTTTAAAGTTATTTACAATGAATGGTGGCATTTTGATTTCAATGGCTGGCAAGATTATGACTTAATGGATATACCGTTTGAAAATCTATAAATTTTAATTAAGTACGCTATTTCTTTATTGCTTTTCGAGAAGGCTAGGTACTTGCTAGGACACAGATAGGTACTTGATAAACAGTGAGTCCCAGTTGAGTCCCACTTGAGTCCCAGTTGAGTCCCACTTTTTCTTTTAAAACTGGGACTCAACTCAGACTTTATCTGGTCTTAACTGTTAAACATGGATAAGCAGTCTCGAAGCAGTCCCAGCTCAAACTCGAACCAAGTATGGTTAACATCCAAATTATTAAAGAAACGTTTTTGCTTTAGCCGCGTTTAAGGCTTTTGTACACAAACTGCAGATAGAGCAAAGCAATTAAGGTAATTCCAGTACAAGTGAAGAAAATGGTAGGGATGGTAGAAATATCATCTAGAAAGATTGCCCCCGCCAAGAGCGCTCCTAGGCCTATGCCAACCTCCATAAAGATATACATCGTTGCAACAGCCTTTCCGCGGTGTTTTGGCCTGCTAAGATCTATGGTCCATGCTGTTGCTGAGGGCGACAACATGCCTGTTGCTATTCCATAAAGTGTAGCGGCTAACATCAACGCAAATGATGAATTAGCCAGGCCAATTCCTAGCAAAGCAACCATTAGCAGGCCTAATGATACTTTGATTACAACTACCCTTCCGTATTGATCTGAAACCTTGCCAGCGATAAATCTAATGAGTAAAGAAGATATTGTAAAGACCATAAAAAACAAGCCCTTGTTCCCTGTTCCCAAGTGCTTGCTCCAATCGGAAATTACCGTTAAAATGGCACCATAGCTAAGGTAGCTTAATAAAACAATAAGCGATGCGGGGATAACCCTCCATTCGACGATTTCTTTTGTACCAATTTTTAGGTGGTCCATTTTAAATTTTTGCTTATTCGGCAATGTTTCTTTCATGTTTGCTAAAATCACGATAGATAATAAGGCGAAAAGCGAGGAGCAATAAAATAAGTAATTAATGGAGAAGTGGGCGGTAATTTCACTGCCAATGGCTGGTCCGATAGCCAGGCCAGTGCTAAAGCAAACCCCATGTACTCCCATTGCTTCTCCCCATTTACCAGGGGGTACTAAATCTGCGACATAGGCAGAAGTCGCCGTAGGCTTAAATCCCGTTGAAAAACCGTGGATCAATCTTAAAAATAAAAAGCCCGCAACACTTGTTAATACAGGGTACAAAAACCCGCAAACAAAGCAAACTATTGAACCAACGGCCATCACGGGAACTCGCCCTATGGTATCTGTTAATTTACCACTAAATGGTCTGGAGAGTCCGGCTGTTAAAGTAAATAAAGCAATGATTAAACCTTTATAGGTTGCACCTCCCATAGCCGACAAATAGGCCGGTAATTCGGGAATTAACATATTAAAACTGGCCGAAAAAAGAAATGAACTTAAGCAAACCAGTCCAAATTGTAAGGTATAAATAGACTTGGAATCTTGTTGCATATTACCTTAAAGACTTATTCTTTGGTATGGTGTTCGGCCCCGTAGCGATCAACTTTTACCTCTCTTTTATCTCCTTTAATGGTGAGCGTAAAAATATAATCGTAATCATCGTCTGTTAAATCCTTCACAGGTTTTGTTGCTCCAAAAGCCACTAAAATCTCTTGTACAGTGTTCGAATGTCCGATGATGAGTATCTTTTTGCCTTCAGCATTTTTGATTAAGCCTTTAGCTAATTCTTTTTGCGTACTTGGGTCATAAGTGTAAATGGATAATCCTATTTTATCTGCAGTTGGATATCCTGTTAACCTAGTTCTTTTATAGTTTGTCGAAAAGATTGAATCTATTTTCTCTCCCTTTAAATATTTTGCTAAAGCTTCTGCTCTTTCCTTTCCCTGTGGCGATAAATCTGGATCTTTATCTTTCGGGTCAGAAACATCTTTTTCTGCATGTCTAACTACCCAAATTTTAATTGTTTTTTGGGCATGTACGGTTTGCTGTCCTACAAAAAGGAATAGTAAAATGATAAACAGGTTTCTCATCGGTATATAATTATTTTGCTAAAGCTAGAATTAATTCTTCAATATCTGCCAAGGTATGCCAACTACACAGCACGATTCTGTTTATTAAGTCCCCATTTTTTGTTGGATATGCAAAAGATGACATTAAAATCCTTTTTTTCAACAGCTGTTCTGCAATAGCTGGCTTGGCGGACAAAAACACAGGAAAATCCTGCGTAAAAGACCATGATTTATCATCTTTTAATACTATGCTTAAATGACCGGTTAATGCTTTTACTTGAACAAGTGCTTGTTTGTAAATAGTTGACGCACTCATGAAGGCATATAGTCCTGCTGCCGAAGGTGGTGATGCCCCTAAGAATTCGTTTGTTTGCTTGAGGAGGGAGATAACAGCGTTTGAGCCCAAAACCAATCCCGCATCTACCCCTAGCGCTTTCGCCATGGAGGCAACAACAATCGTTTCAACATTTTTCAATTTTGGCAGGGTTGGGAAAACTCCTTTTCCATCGTTGATCAAACCTATTCCATGTGAATCATCAACAATTAAAAAAATTTTCTTTTGTTGATCAATCTCCTCAATAAATGAAAAGTCATATACAGCCGGATGGAGGTTATTTAGGGAGTTGCTGATAATTACCCAAGTATTCGCTTTGCTTTGATTAATTTCTATGAGCAGCTCCTTTGCCCAAGAATCAAAATTTCCAGTTGTTTGCGGTGATTCGTTTATCCATAAGGCGGGATGGGTTGCAGGTGCATAACGCACCTCACCGAAAGCTGATAAACATTTAACACTAAGTTGTGCAGCTATATAGCCGCTTGAGGTTATTAGGCAGGAGTTAGCGCCAAAATAAGTCGCCCCAAACATTTCCGCTTCCGTATAAACCCCAAGCTGAACATTGTTATTTCTGCTAGTGCCATTGTTTAAACCAAATCGCCTAATACCCTCTATATAAAGCTCTTGGAAGCCTTTATGCTGCGGAATCCCCAAATAGGCTGTTCCCCCAAAATATAGGTAGCTTTCATTCGCTACTTCAATACGGTTAGTTAAAGGGGTTAAAATATGATTAAAGGCTTGGCTCATTAGTATAGCATTGCGAATGGGTCGTAAGCTTAAAATTTTTCATGTATATAAGTCATAATCCTAACCATTTCCTTTCTCACATCTGCCGTTGGTAAGACAAAATTATTGTTCATAAAAGAAAACAGCAGCACCCTCCCTTTTTTTGTTACCACATAACCACTTTGATTGTGATTATTGGAGAGACTTCCTGTTTTTCCAAAAACAAAAGGACTATCTGTTTTAGGATATGCGTTTCTCAATGTTCCCGATTTTCCACCGGCAGGCAATAAGCTGAATAATCGCTTTTCGTCCTTCACCTCGTTATAAATTAACGCTAACAAAGCGATCATATCCCGTGGGGTAAATAGGTTTCCTCTTGACAGTCCGGAGCCATCTACCCATCTAATTTTATCCGGTAACGTCGATAAATATTGCTTTTCAATATAACTTATTACTTTACTTGAATTTAGCTCTACTCCAATTCTATCTGCGTAGGTTAATAAGAGATGCTCCGCAATAAAATTATCGCTGGGTAAAAGCATTTCTTTAAACACCGAATCGCTGCTTAAGTTAAATATCGTTTTGGCATCAGCTGGCATTTTTAGATCCGAAACGCCAACAACTTTTTTTAACGTATCTATTAAAAGATTTACCGTGTTAGCTGTAGAAACCTTATAAGGAATTTGTTGGTTAATTTTTTCGGGAATAGGGCTACTTGGGAGTTTAAATACATTGGCATTAAAATCTCTAGTAACTTTAAATGGTTTGTTATTTAAGGTACTATCTTTTATAAAACAGCTCTCAAAACTTTGTGGAAGTACATGCATTTCTCCGGGCTTTGTTGAACTAACTAGCACGACATTATCCATTAGCGGTAATTCATTAATTTCGGGTTGATAATAATCATTATAATCGTCCCATTGCCAACCGTTACCATAAAAATCACCTGTATATCTCCCTGGCGAGAAAAAGAGTTTTTTATTGCTGTTTTTTAAGAAGTCGAATGCTTTAGTCCCTTTTAATTTTGTTTGTAAGAACGAAGGATCACCAGTTCCCCAAAAAATAAGCGAATCCCCTCTCTCAACGTAACGCAAAGAGGGAATTGAATCTGGAGCCATTTTAAGTCCCGCATAAAAGGTAAACAATTTTGTATTTGATGCTGGCGTAAAATATGTGCTGGCATCTTTCTCAAAAATCATCTGCTTGGTAGCCATGTCATATAGTGCAAATCCAGCATGGTATTGGTGAATAATTGCCGATTTTTTAAACTCTCTGCTTACTTTTCGTGAGATATTTTTATTAGATGAGCAAGCTATGAAACAAGTTGCTAAAATGACAGTCAAATAAATAAGCTGTTTATTTATTCCTAGAGATGGGTTTTGCATTTATTAACCAATTAAAGGTAAATTATGAGCCCTAATTTATTAATTTAGTTTTATGAACCTTATCTAATTTTAGTAAATTTTAACTTACACAATTACTAATTCGTTAGTTTTTAATGGATTCTTTGCTAAACAAAATGAAGAAAAATACTTAGATGAAATACTGGAATTGTGCAATAAAATTACCTTTTATTGTCGCTTTTGTGATAGCCTTTGCTCTTCAAACTTTGTTTGTGGGCTTTTGTTATGGTCAAAACTTCCATTTTGAATACAAACTCAAGAAAGATGCAATTAGTTTTAAGTTAGTCAAAAATCTAGTTGTAATTCCAATCCTCATCAACAATAAAGGGCCTTTTAATTTTATTTTAGATACAGGTGTTGACCCTTTAATTATTACCGATTCCACCATCGTAGATAAAAACCAATTGACTAATTTAAGGTTGGTAAAAATTAATGGAACCGGTGAAGGTGATGAATTAACTGCTTATATTTCAAACAATATCTCTGCAAAGGTTGGCGAAGCTTTTATGGACCACGTTCCTACGGTAATTTTAAAAGAAGACGTTTTTGACCTTTCGGGCTATTTGGGGATGAAGATCCATGGTTTAATAGGTTATAGTTTTTTTAACAGTTTTATCGTAAAAATAAACTATGCTCAAACAAAAGTTTCTTTTAGATTGCCCGAAACTAGAAAAAAAATTAAATGGAATAAATTAGATTTAGAATTCTTTGAGAATAAACCTTATATCAATGTTCCAATAAAAGTGCCTGATTTAGGGGAAATTAATGCTAAATTAATTATTGACTGCGGTGCCAGTCACGCATTATCGCTCGAATCGTACAATGGCAATACATTTCCGCTTCCAAACCCAAATTTCGAAGCTAACCTGGGAGTAGGTTTAGGTGGAAAAATTAATGGTAGTATTGGTAGGATTTCATCAATTAAGCTCGGGAGCTACGTGCTTAAAAATGTCCTTACCAGTTTTCCTAATTACAGTGACGTTGCTGCCAAGACAACGCAAAAACAACGAACTGGAAATTTAGGGGCTGACATCCTGAAAAAGTTTACCGTGATTTTTGATTACCAGGCTGGCCTGATGTATTTCAAAAAGAACAATTTTTTTCACGAACCTTTCGAACATGATATGTCCGGGATTGAAATTTATGTTGATAACCAGGGATTTAATCGAGTATTTGTGAGTAGGGTCGAAGTAGCGTCTCCAGCAGAAAAAGCTGGAATCCTAGCGGATGATGAAATCCTTTCCATAAATTTCAAAAAAATCGGAGATTACTCCATTGATGGGGTTATTGGCCTTTTAAAATCTGAAAATGGAAAAACAATTCTCCTAGAATTTATTAGAAAAAACAGAGTGTATATCAAGCTGCTTACATTAAAAAGAAAGCTCTAAATGGGCTCCTGCCACAAACGTCTGTAACATTTTAAATACAATAGTCTTTTGCCATAGCTCCTTTCTAATTTTAGCGCTCATAACCAAACACAAAAATTTATAAAGCATGACTAAAAATCAAAAATTACTAGCTACGGCTGGGGTGATTTTACTTTGCGCTTTGGGCAATACAACTTTTGCTCAAAACAAAAAGAAGGGTACTCCACCTCCTCCTGTAGCTCCTGCGGCTACACCTCCTGCCGCTCCAAAAAAAGAGGGGATTAAAGCTTTT
>DATJDT010000325.1:0-2406 GCA_035497275.1 Pedobacter sp. | reverse complement strand
ATTAACTAACCATTCCTTTTCTTGTACGCAGAACTGGGCAAACTCTTTTTTCATAACTTCATGTTGATCACTTTGCACAAAGTTTTGATAAGCTAGCGCCAGCATGTTACCTTTTTGCCTTTCAACTTTAGGGTAATTAATTTTTGAATTAAATCTGTTCCTGAACAGAGATAATTGATCATCACTAAGTAAATTAAGCGTATGTAATTCTTCGGGGCTGATAAACAATACATTTCCAGCCATCGATGAAGAAGTACTGTAAGGTGAATAACCTTGGTTAGAAGCTATTGGGTTGACCGGCAGCAATTGCCAATATTTTTGTTTGGCAGATTTTAGAAAATCAATGAATTGATAGGCTGTAGGACCAAGATCACCAATACCAAAAGAAGAAGGCAAGGAACTCATATGAAGTAATATTCCAGAACCACGATCATTAGCAGCCATTTTTAGCACAGCAATCGGAACTTCCTTAAAGATATTTTTAATCAAAATTCCTCCTTGGTGAATATCTTTTGCCAGTTTTTCTTGGGTAAGTGCATTTTCCCAAATCGACGGAGCATCATTGGGCAACTGTACAAGCGTATCTTGCCAATCGAAGCCAACAAGTTTATGCTGATCTCCTTTACATAGCGCAGCTTGTCCTAACGGAACAACAGTAATGATCCATTCGTTATTTAATTTCCTAGCAAATGCAAAAACATGAGCTGCGTATTTACCTTTGCATTGAAGAGGGAGATACTCGCCTTCGGCAAATAAGGGTCGGTGGGTATTTCGGAGGGTCAATAAACCGTGGGTAAGCCATAATTTAATTTCTCCAGTATAACGATTTTGCCATAATTGCGTGATAGATTGTTGTTTACTTATTTTTTCAAGTATCCGCTTCCCCATCTTAAAATCTACGTCTCTGCGATTATCTGGATCCACCAGTGACAACTCCCACAGTTCAGTTCCTTGATAGCAATCTGGAATTCCAGGACAAGTAAACTTTAATACTTCTTGCGATAAACTATTAATTATCCCGAAGTCGGCTACATTAGCTAAAAATGTGTTAAGAACTGTATTTTTTCTATTGGGATAACTTAAAAACTTTTGAACAAAGAGCTTAACCAATTGCTCGTAACCTTCATTTGGCTCGGCCCAATCTGAGCGTTTTTTCGCTTCACGTAATGCCTTCTCAATATACAAAGCTAATCTATCTGCCAAGCCTGCATGCGACTGCCCTGGCATAGGCCAAATTCCGAAAATAGTCTGATAAATAAGGTATAGATCGTTTTTGTGCAAATCTTTAAAGTCCAAATCTTTAACTACCTGCTTCCATACCGACGGTATGTCGGTTAATACATTTAACCGTGCCCTCACATCCTCGCCTCTTTTTGTATCGTGTGTTGAAGTGGCATTGATCGTTAAGGGCCACTCTTGTTGCCGCTCTATCATTAGTTGATGAAATTCGGCAGTGGTTAACCCAAATAGCTCAGGGGCATCACCTACTTCATCATGCCCTATAAAGCGATTATAGGTGTACATAAGTGTGTCTTCAATTCCTTTAGCGGCCAATGGACCACTAAACTGCATGCAACGCTGATAAAACAAACAGGCCTTATGATTAGAACCCAACAAAACAGCTTCTAAAAGCTTGTGGGCTTTACGATTGGGACTTTCAAAATCCAAGCTTTCAAAAATAGCTTTAACTTGGGCCTTTTCATTGGTTGATAATGGGAATTTATTACCATAGTAGCGATAAACCGGGCAATGCACTAAAAAATCGGCAATGGCGCCTTTTAAACTACCTTCGGGTAAAGTCTTTAATTGGGCTTGATCTGCCAATTTTAGCTGCAAAAAAAGCTGGTGTAAGTTGTCAAGTTCCCCTGCCATGTGCCGATGTAGAAAGGTCGACTTTTTTAGCAATGCTTGTTCATCAACAATTAGATTTTTTCCAATTACCTGTCGATAAACATGATCGAATGAGGGTTCAGCTCTTTTATTGGTAAGCAAATTATTAACCATTGCTAAAAAATCATAACCTGTACTACCCTGGACTGGCCAATTTGAAGGAAGGTGTTCATGGCGGTGCAGAATCTTTTCAACCACCAAATAACAGTCTTGCCCAATCGCTGCCCTTAATCGGTTTAAGTATTGTGTAGGGTCGAATAAGCCATCTATATGATCTATCCTTAAACCTTGAAAAACACCCTTTCCTACTAATTCAAAAATATATCGATGAAATGCATTGAATACCTTTTGATCTTGAATATTTAAGCAAATTAAGGCGTTAACAGTAAAGAACCGCCGATAATTAATATGCTCGTTCGTTTCTTCCCAATTGCAGAGACGGTAATATTGAGTATCGAGCAGTTTTTTCAGTAAATTGGCATCGGCGTTAACAGCTTTGAGGTCTACATCTTGCGT
>DATJDT010000324.1:0-5344 GCA_035497275.1 Pedobacter sp. | reverse complement strand
AATAATTATTTCGCCTACTATAAATCTATTTTTGGTTCTCCTTCATTGATAGGGTTAGCTGTTGCTAGTCAGGCTGCGATTTATGGTACTACAAATACAGATTATCGTAAGAGTTTTATCGATGTAAATACAGGCAACGGTTTAGGTACGCCAATTTTACCTAAGAAATTTAGTGCAACAGGAGCAAATTCATTTCCAATGATTCGCTTATCTGAACAGTATTACATTTTAGCAGAATGTGCTGCTGATGTGCCGGCAGGTTTAGCATACCTTAATCAGGTAAGAGCCGCTCGTAATTTAACAACTCCACTTACCACTGTAAATGTGCCAGATGCAGCTGCGTTAACAACAGAGATTACGAATGAGTATAGGAAGGAATTTATTGGTGAAGGACAAATGTTCTTCTATTATAAACGCAAGAATACCGCTTTTACGGCATTGCCATTTGCTTTTCCTATAGCAGCTAATCCAAGCTATACTTTTGTAAGACCTGAATAAGCAAGATAGGATGATATTTAAATTAACAATCAATTGCGACGTAATTAAAATGAATAGCAATAAAATCATATCAAATAAGAGAAGGTATCGTAAAGTAATTTTACTTATGCTTCTAAATGTCTTTGCAACAGCACTTTTTGCGCAAAATGTAGCGGTAAAAGGTATTGTGAAAGACGAGACTGGAGATCCATTAGCAGGGGCAGTAGTAATGCAGGTGGGTACTACCAATAGTACAAGAACAGATAAAGATGGAGCCTTTGAATTGAAAAATGTGGCACCTGGCGCTACGTTGAGAGCATCTTATGTTGGCCGTAGTACGGTTGAATTAGTTTTAAAATCTGGCGAAACGAATGTAAAGTTTACTTTAAAGAATAGCAGCCTAACACTTAAAGAAGTTACTGTTAATACTGGTTTATATAAACGTCCGGTAGGTAATTTTACGGGATCCGCGAAAACTTACAGCGGCGAAGAGCTAAAAACTGTTAACCCTAGAAACGTAATATCAGCATTGGCGGTATTAGATCCTTCTGTAAGAATAGCACAGAACAATGTATTAGGGAGTGATCCAAATAGCTTGCCGAATCTTCAAATTAGGGGGGCAAACAATCTTCCAGTTTCCTTACAAGGTGGTTCAGCTGTTGCTAATCCGGTATCAAATGGCGATATCATGTCTAACTATTTATCGAATCCTAATCAACCATTGATCATTTTAGATGGTTTTGAAACAACTTTGCAAACATTGTTTGATATGGACGTGAATTTAATTGCGAATATCACGGTTTTAAAAGATGCGGCGGCAACTGTCGCTTATGGTTCAAAAGCAGCAAATGGGGTAATTGTAATTGAGACCAAACAACCTGTTGCTGGTAAATTGAGAGTAACTTACTCGGTATATGCCAATGCAGATCTGGTTGATCTTTCTTCTTACAACGTGATGAATGCTGAGCAATTATTAGAAGCACAGCGATTAACTGGTGTTTATAGCGATCCTAATAATCAATTTAATGATCTTGCCAAAAAGCAATGGTATGATTATCGATTAAGTCAGGTAAGAAGTGGGGTAGATACCTATTGGCTTTCTCAGCCTGTTCAAACTGGTTTGGGCTTAAACCAAAGTCTTTCCCTAGGTGGAGGTGCTGGACCTTTGCGTTATTCTTTTGGTTTAAACTATAATACAGCAGAGGGCGTAATGAAAGATTCGGGCCGAGATCGTTATAGCTTAAGTTATAATGTTTCTTATTTAGTTAAGAATATCAGATTCAATAACTCAATGTCTGTAGGTTATACTAAAGGTAATAATTCGGCCTGGGGCAGCTACGATTCATACGTTGATCAATTCCCATATTTTAAAGGTAAAGATGCCAATGGAAATTTAATTAAAGTTTTAGAGCCAAGTTCATCAGCCTTAGATTTTATTATTCAGGCACCGGGTGGCACATTTGCCAATCCAGCATATAACTCGACTTTGAATGTTAAAGATTATTCGACTATTTTAAGTTTAACCAACAATACCAATGTAGAGTGGTCTTTAACAGACGATTTAAAATTAACAGGTAGTTTAGGTTGGAGCTCAAATTCACCAGGTGCAGAAGCATTCTATCCTGCTGATCACACAAAATTTTTGGCGAATGTAATCGTACAACAGCCAAATATTGGTTCATACCAACAGTTGAAAGGAAAAAATAGTGCTGTTAGCGGACGTTTAAATGCAAGCTATCATTTGGCGCTTGGTAAACACACCATTCTCGCAAATTTAGGTGCTACGCTACAAAAAACTTCCAGTAATTCAACAACAGTGCTTGTTTATGGTATTCCTAATGATTACCTGGGAGAAATTGGATTAGCCAACGGTTTCGATTTTAATTCTTCTAAACCACGCTCGTCTAATAATTTGACCAAGAACCTTTCTAACTTTTTTAGCGTAAGTTATAATTATAACAATCGTTATACTGCCGAATTTACAGTGAACCAGAGTGGATCTTCTCAATTTGGTTCAAACAGTAAGTTTGCGACTTTCTATGCTGGAGGCTTAGCATGGAATATAGCCAATGAAAAATGGTTTAAACCAAATGATATCATTCAGGTGGCAAAACTTAATGCAAGTATTGGTACCACAGGTAACCAGAATTTCTCTTCAGATATGGCATCACAGGTATACACTTATAATTATTTAAATAATTATCGTTTAATGGTGGGTTCATCTACATTGTCTTTTGCCAATCCTGATTTGAAATGGCAACAAACATTGAAGGCTAACATTGGTTTAAATTTAGGCTTCTTTAAAGGAAAATTGAATACCAATATTGAATTCTTCCGTGAGACAACTGAGAATTTAATATTACCGTTAGATATTGCACCTTCAACTGGATTCGCGAATTATCAGGACAATTTAGGGGCTACCAAAAACGAAGGATGGGAAGTTGGGTTAACAGCTCCAATTATTAAAAATCCAACAAAAAATATTTTCTGGACTATTGGTGTTAACGCTGGGCATTATAACACCGTCATTACTAGATTATCACCAGCTGTTACAGCAATTAACAACGGATTTAACAGTAATTTAGATCCTAATAACCTGTCAGATACTAGATATCAAACTAAACCTCTTCCAAGATTCGAAGTGGGACAGTCGATGAACAGAATATGGGCAGTACCCTCACTAGGTATCGATCCCGCATCTGGTAAAGAAGTTTTTGTAAAATTAAATGGTAGCCATACGTTTACCTGGGATGCGAGAGATAAACGCCCTATTGCCGAAACTACTGCTAAAATTAAAGGCAGTGCAAGTTCTAACTTAACCTATAAGAATTTTATTTTCAACGTTATTTTGTCTTATCAGTATGGTGGTTACATGTACAACCAAACCTTGGTTGATAGAGTAGAGAACGTTAATTTGATGGCTGGAAATGCCGATTTAAGAGTGTTAACAGAGCGTTGGAAGCAGCCAGGTGATCATTCTTCCTTTAAATCGCTAGTGGCCAATGGTGCACAGGGTTTTCAACAAACCAATGTAACTTCTCGCTTTGTTCAAAAAGATAATTTCTTGCAATTAGCCAGTTTAACGGTTGGCTATACTGTCCCGTCGACAGCAAAGTGGGTAAAGGCAGCACATTTATCAGCACCTAAATTCATGATTACGCAAAATGATTTAGTTCGTTTTGCCACTATTAAAACTGAAAGAGGAACGAGCTATCCTTTTGCCAGAAGCTTAAATTTTGGAATTTCTACAAATTTTTAATCGCATGTCTACAATCAAAAAAAATACGCTACAAATCAATAAAGCAACAATTGCCTGTTTGCTGTGCTGTATCGCGCTCCTGTTTACGCTAGGCGGATGTAAGAAGTTTTTAGAAATCCCTTTAAAAGATAAAATCCCTCAATCAACTTTATTTGCTGATGAACAAGGTTTTATTGATGCCTTAACAGGTGTTTATATAGGAATGGATAAACCGCAAGCTACTTTTTCAAGTATGAAAGGCTTATATACCCATAATCTCTCCATCGGAATGCTTTCGGTAATGGCAAATAATTATACCAATGCACCCACTTCTGCATTAGGCGACGGTCTTTATTCCAATGCTTATAAGTATGATTATGAACAAACAGGAATGAAACAAGAAATAGGGTTTATTTGGGGTGGCTTATATAACAATATTGCCAATTTAAATAACCTGCTAAATCATATTGATGCTAAGAAGGATGTTTTTTCTCGCGATCATTATAATAGGGTAAAAGGTGAGGCGCTAGCCTTGCGTGCACTATTTCATTTTGATTTAGCACGCTTGTTTGGTCAGTCGCCAGTAACCGGCTTAAATGAAAAGGCAATCCCTTACATCACTAATTTTACAGCTAAATCTACTCCGTTTGTATCGTTAAAGGCGGCATTGGATTCTTGTATTGTGGACCTTAAAAATGCTAAAACAATATTGGCACAAACTGATACTACTTCCATTAATCAAGCTCATGCTGATTTATTTGCTGGATTTACCCAAAATCGCATGAACTATTGGGCAACCAAAGCATGTTTAGCACGTATATATTTGTATAAAGGTGATTATGCAAATGCCATGGCTAATGCAAAAGAAGTAATAGCAAGTCAGAAATTTCCATTATCAACCAGCAATGTGGCTGTTGCAACTGCTAATAATAGAGATCGCTTATTTTCTAAGGAATTGGTTTTTGCTGTTTATAATACCAACGTAACTTTAATAAATGAGGGATTATTTAATGTGGGTGGTAGTAGCGGCGTATCGCTTCAATTAGCGCCAGCAAATAAGACAGCAATTTATGGAACTACCGATTGGAGATTGTCTTGGTTTGATAACAATTCGGCCAAAGCCTTTAATGTGCCATCTAAATTTTTTCAAGATGCCAACCTACCTTATGCCCTGCAAAATATTGTTCCCGTTATTCGAGTTTCGGAAATGTATTATATCGTTTCAGAATGTGCAAATGCATTGGGCGACTTATCAACTGGTTTATCTTATTTAAATATGGCTAGGAATGCCAGGGGGTTAACTTCCCTTACGGCAATCAATGTTCCTGATGGAATTACCCTTTCGTCCGAAATTACGAAAGAATATAAAAAGGAATTTATCCAGGAAGGACAAACCTATTTCTATTATAAACGACTAAATAAAGATCTAAAAGCAGAAACAGGTACTACAGTTACAGTTCCAGCTAACGTTTATGTATTCCCAATTCCTGATAAGGAAGGAGAAAATAACCATTAGTGGTATGCTATATAAAAAGAAATTGATACAAAATCATAAAAAGATGAAACTCAAAATTCAATATATAATCGCTTTTTTAATTATCGGAAGCATTTTCGGTTGTAAAGAGGATC
>DATJDT010000323.1:0-9779 GCA_035497275.1 Pedobacter sp. | reverse complement strand
GGAATTGAACAAATTAAAAAATGAAGAATGAAGATTCCATTGTCATCTTGAACGCAGTGAAAGATCCCGCAAATAATTCTAGAACGATTAGAAAGATTCCTCACTCCGAAACAGTTCGTAGAGGATATTGAGTTTTATGCTGAAGATGCGGGTAGAGCCGACATTAATTTCCTGGCACAAATGGTTGAAGCCGTAATTGCTGCAGGTGCTACCGTGGTAAATATCCCCGACACCAATGGCTATTGTTTGCCAGACCAATACGGACAAAAGATCAAATTTTTAAAAGAGAATGTCCAGAACATCGATCAGGCTATTATATCGGTACATTGCCACAATGATTTAGGTTTAGCGACCGCTAATTCCATTGCTGGTTTACAAAATGGAGCTCGTCAAATTGAGGGTACAATTAACGGTATAGGTGAACGTGCTGGTAATACCTCCATTGAAGAGGTAGTGATGATCTTGAAGACACATCAACACCTTGGATTGCATACTAACATCAATACCAAAAATTTTTATGAGTTAAGCCGAATGGTAAGTTCTCAAATGCGGATGCCGGTACAGCCAAATAAAGCAATCGTAGGAAGTAATGCTTTTGCACATAGCTCTGGTATTCACCAAGATGGTTTCTTAAAAAACCGTGAAAATTATGAGATTATTCGTCCTGAGGATGTTGGCTTTCCAGATGCAACTATTGTATTAACCGCTAGAAGTGGTAGACATGCTTTAAAATTCCACTTGGAACGTCTTGGTCATAATTTAAATAAAGATGAATTAGCAAGTGCTTACCATCGTTTTTTAACTATTGCCGATCGTAAATTAGACATTAATGATGAAGATCTCACCATGATGATGAGGGGAGAGTTTGTAAAATAAATAAGTAAGTAAAGGCATAATAATAATATAAATATGAGCAAGACATTATTTGATAAAGTGTGGGATGCACATGTGGTGCGTCAAATTGAAGGTGGACCTGATGTACTTTTTATTGATCGTCATCTTATTCACGAAGTAACTAGTCCTGTTGCTTTTTTAGGCTTAAAAAGCAGAGGAATAAAAGTATTATATCCAGAGCGTACGTTTGCAACAGCTGATCATAATACGCCAACAATTAATCAGCATTTACCAGTTGCCGATCCGCTTTCTGCAAATCAGTTAGCTGCCCTTGAATCGAATTCAAATGAGTATGGAATTAGTCACTGGGGTTTAGGTCACCAAAAAAATGGTATCGTGCACGTTGTTGGTCCTGAATACGGGATCACGCAACCTGGATCAACCATTGTTTGTGGCGATTCACATACTTCAACTCATGGTGCTTTTGGCGCTATTGCCTTTGGTATTGGAACTTCAGAAGTGGAAATGGTTTTGGCTTCTCAATGCATTATGCAGCCAAAAGCAAAAAAAATGCGTATCAACGTCAATGGAAAATTAGGTCTTGGTGTTACACCTAAAGATGTGGCCTTATATATCATCTCTAAGCTTACTACTTCTGGTGCTACTGGATATTTTGTAGAATATGCAGGTGATGTTTTTGAAAACATGACCATGGAAGGAAGAATGACCGTTTGCAACCTTAGCATCGAAATGGGTGCCCGTGGTGGAATGATCGCTCCAGACGAAACGACTATCAACTACGTGAAGGGCCGCGAATTTAGTCCAAAAGGTGAAGCTTGGGATAAAGCGTTAGCATATTATAAAACCTTAAAAACAGACGAAGGTGCAGTGTTCGATAAAGAATTAACCTTCGACGGTGCTTCCATTGAACCCATGATTACTTATGGAACCAACCCAGGTATGGGAATTGGAATTTCACAAGATATTCCTGATGCTGAAAATGTAGAAGGAGGCGTGGCAACCTATGCGAAATCATTGGGTTATATGGGCTTTTCTGAGGGAGAATCGATGATTGGCAAAAAGGTAGATTATGTATTCGTAGGGAGTTGCACTAACGGTCGCATAGAGGATTTTAGGGCATTCGCATCTATTGTTAAAGGAAAACATAAAGCTGATGGCGTGACGGCTTGGTTAGTTCCAGGATCACATATTGTAGAGAGCCAGATCAAAGAAGAAGGCTTGTTGGATATTTTTACGGAGGCTGGCTTCACTTTACGTCAACCAGGTTGTTCTGCATGTTTAGCCATGAACGATGATAAAATCCCGGCGGGAAAATATGCGGTGAGTACTTCAAATAGAAACTTTGAAGGAAGACAAGGCCCTGGATCTAGAACCTTATTGGCGAGTCCGCTTGTTGCAGCTGCAGCCGCCATCACTGGTGTAGTTACCGATCCAAGAACATTAATTGAAGAACTTGTTTAATTAGAAAGAAATTTAAAATGGCTTACGATAAATTTAGCATCTTAAGAAGTACTGCGGTACCTCTTCCGATAGAAAACATAGATACCGATCAGTTAATTCCAGCACGCTTTTTAAAAGCAACAGAAAGGGTTGGCTTTGGCGATAACTTATTTCGCGATTGGAGATATAATCCAGATAATACCCCTAAAAAAGATTTTGTACTGAATAATCCTATTTATAGCGGAAAAATTTTGGTAGGCGGAAAGAATTTTGGCTCCGGCTCGTCCAGAGAACATGCAGCTTGGGCAGTATATGATTACGGTTTTAGATGTGTAGTATCTAGTTTTTTTGCTGATATATTTAAGAATAACTGTCTAAATATTGGTGTATTACCTGTGCAAGTAAGTGCTCAATTTGCCGACAAAATCTTTAACACCATTTTAGCAGATGCTAATACAGAATTGGTGGTGGATTTAGAAGCTCAAACGATCTCAATTGCTGGAACTGACGAAAAAGAATCGTTTGATATTAGTCCTTATAAGAAACATAATATGTTAAACGGTTTTGACGACATCGATTACCTTCAAAGTATCAAAGGAGAAATAGAAGACTTTGCGGCTAAGCTTCCGTTTTAGCTAATACCGAATTATCAAATTATCACATTTGTATAGCCCTCAATGGAGAAAAGAAAAATAGAGATCATGGATACGACACTTCGCGACGGAGAGCAAACCTCTGGCGTGTCGTTTTCAGTTTCCGAAAAATTAACAATTAGTCAGCTGCTAATTGAAGAATTACATGTAGACCGTGTCGAAGTCGCTTCTGCACGCGTATCTGATGGTGAATTTCAAGCCGTTAAGGCAATTACAAATTGGGCAGCATTAAATGGATATATCGATCGTATTGAAGTACTTTCCTTTGTAGACAATGGGGTTTCAATCGATTGGATGATCAATGCGGGTGTAAAAGTTCAAAATTTATTAACCAAAGGTTCATTAAATCATCTCACCTATCAGCTTAAAAAAACTCCAGAGCAACACTTTACAGAGATTAAACATGTAATTGACCTGGCGGCTGCAAATGGTATTGCAACAAACGTATATTTGGAGGATTGGAGTAATGGAATGCGCAATTCACCTGAGTATGTAATTCAATTCCTAGATTTTTTAACTACACAAAACGTAAAAAGGATTCTTTTACCTGATACTTTAGGAATATTAACACCATCCGAAACTACTGATTTTGTTAGTTCCCTGTTGAAGAAATATCCTGGTACCCATTTCGATTTCCATACACATAATGATTACGATTTAGGTACCGCAAATGTATTAGAAGCTGTAAAAGCAGGCATTAATGGCCTTCATCTTACCGTAAATGGAATGGGCGAAAGAGCAGGAAATGCAGCACTGGCAAGTGTAATTGCAGTAATTAAGGATTTTGCGCCTGAAGTAGACGTGAGCGTTAGAGAATCTTCCATTTATAAAGTAAGCAAATTGGTAGAAACATTTTCTGGCGTTAGAATTCCAACTAATAAACCTGTTGTAGGAGATAATGTATTTACCCAAACTGCAGGGATTCATGCAGACGGCGACAATAAAAACAACCTTTATTTCAACGATTTGTTACCAGAACGTTTTGGAAGGAAAAGGCAATATGCATTAGGCAAAACATCGGGAAAGGCAAATATAGAGAAGAATCTTTTAGAATTGGGTTTGAAACTGAACGATGATGATTTGAAAAAAGTAACCCAAAGAGTGATTGAACTTGGTGATAGAAAAGAAACCGTGACCAAAGAAGATCTCCCTTATATCATTTCGGATGTGCTTGACAGCAGCCTATACGAGCAAACCGTTGTAGTTGATTCATATGTGCTTACCAATTCATTGGGATTAAGACCTTCAGCCACCATTGCTGTCACAATTGAAAATGAGCAATTTGAAGAAAATGCACAGGGCGATGGGCAATATGATGCGTTTATGAAGGCTTTAACTAAAGTTTATACCAAGAAAAACAGAACCCTTCCAAAGTTAATTGACTATGCGGTAAGGATTGCTCCGGGTAGTACTTCTGATGCTTTATGCGAAACGATTATCACCTGGGAAATACCAACCAAAATATTTATTACAAGAGGACTAGATTCAGATCAAACGGTTTCGGCGATCAAGGCTACCCAAAAAATGTTAAACATTATATAGCACTGAGCAGAGGATTGGGGATTGTAAAACTAACCACGAAATAACAAACAACGAAAAACAAATAAAATGAAACTAAATATTGCACTTTTAGCAGGAGACGGAATCGGACCAGAAGTTATAGATCAGGCCGTAAAAGTATCAAACGCAATAGCAAAGAAATTTAACCACGAAATTGTGTGGACTGCCGGTATAACTGGCGCCGCAGCAATCGATGAAGTAGGCGAACCTTATCCAGATGCGACCCATGAAATTTGTATGGCTGCTGACGCTGTACTTTTTGGTGCAATTGGTCACCCTCGTTTTGACAATGATCCAAAAGCAACCGTTCGTCCAGAACAAGGCTTATTAAAAATGCGTCAGAAACTGGGCTTATTCGCTAATGTTCGTCCAACTTTTACTTTTCCATCCTTAATAGATAACTCTCCCTTAAAACGAGAACGCATTGAAGGCACCGATTTGATTATTTTACGGGAATTAACTGGCGGTATTTATTTTGGTGAAAGAGGAAGAAAAGATAACGGAAATACCGCTTTTGATACCTGCACTTATACGCGTACTGAAATTCAGCGTTTAGCAAAGTTAGGTTTCGAAATGGCAATGACCAGAAGCAAAAGACTTTGCTGTGTTGATAAGGCTAATGTTCTCGAGTCGTCGCGCTTATGGAGAGAAACTGTTCAGGATATGGAAAAAGATTATCCAGAAGTTACCGTAAGCTATGAATTCGTTGATGCAGTTGCAATGCGTTTGGTACAATGGCCAAGCTCTTATGATGTATTGATCACCGAAAATCTTTTTGGTGATATTTTAACCGACGAAGCCTCAGTAATTTCAGGGTCGATGGGTTTAATGCCATCTGCATCTATCGGTGTGCATACTTCACTTTTCGAACCTATCCATGGATCATATCCACAAGCTGCGGGCAAAGATATTGCCAATCCTTTGGCCACTGTTTTATCTGCTGCGATGATGTTTGAGGATGCTTTTGGCTTGAAGGAAGAAGCCGAATTGATTAGAGCGGTAGTAAACAAATCTTTAGCAGAAGGAATTGTCACTGAAGATTTATCCGGAACAAATAAGGCTTACAAAACCAGCGAAGTTGGTGATTGGTTAGCAAAAAATATCTAAGTACCTTTGTCTTCTATAAAAGAAGATAAATTAAGGCTGTTCGTTAAGATTAATTGCTTTTTTAGCAGCAAACTTATTGAACAGCCTTTCCAATATTTAAAATAATGCCAAACAACTTCAATTTTGATTTTTTAGCAGCAGTAGATCGTATAAAAAATGTTGTTAAACATACACCTCTTCAGTACAATGCCAGACTTTCTGAAAAATATGCTTGTGAAGTATATTTGAAACGGGAAGACCTGCAGTTGGTGAGATCTTACAAATTACGAGGTGCCTATAACATGATAAGTCAAATTCCGGCAGCACAAATTAAAAATGGAATTGTTTGCGCAAGCGCAGGCAATCATGCGCAGGGAGTAGCCTATTCTTGTCAAGAATTAAAAATTAAGGGTACTATTTTTATGCCCGAGATTACACCTAAACAGAAAATTAGTCAAACTACCCTGTTTGGAAATGGGTGGATTGATATCGTTTTAGTTGGGGATACTTTTGATGATTGTTTAGCCGAAGCTTTACGCTTTACTGCGGAAAACAAAATGACCTTTGTTCCGCCATTTGATAACTATCATGTAATTGAAGGACAAGGAACCGTTGGCGTTGAGGTGTTGGAGGATTTGCCCGACGCGGAAGTAATTATTATGCCAATTGGGGGAGGTGGTTTAGCATCAGGAGCAGGAACTTACTTTAGGCAAACCAATCCCCAAATTGTATTAATTGGTGTCGAACCCGAAGGAGCCCCTTCAATGGATGCCGCTTTTAAAGCTGGCAGACCAATCAAATTAGATCAAATCAATAGATTTATTGATGGTGCTGCAGTTAAATCTGTAGGGCTATTAACCTACCCGATATGTAGAGAAGTATTGGATGAAATATTATTGATTCCAGAGGGAAAAGTATGTACCACGATCTTAAAGTTATATAATGAAGAGGCTATTGTGGCTGAACCAGCTGGGGCACTTGCGGTTGCTGCATTAGATTTATGCGCAGCTCAAATTAAAGGCAAAAAGGTTGTTTGCATTGTTAGTGGAGGCAATAACGACATTGAACGAATGCAAGAGATTAAAGAAAAGTCGTTGCTTTTTGAAGGATTGAAGCATTATTTTATTGTCCGTTTTCCGCAACGGCCAGGAGCCTTAAAGCTTTTTGTGAATGAGGTACTCGGCCCACATGATGATATTACACGTTTCGAATTTATCAAAAAAACCGAAAGGGAAAGCGGTCCAGCTTTAGTAGGGATCGAGCTTAAAAGTCCAGAAGATTATACTAGCTTAGTTGCAAGGATGAAAGATTTTAAATTCGATGTAATTGAAATTAATCAAGATCAAACTTTATTTGAATACCTAGTTTAACGATTATTATAGATGAATTACATTGAATTAACCGATAAAGCCTTAATATCAGATGACGATTTAACATGGGAAGAATTGGGTAACGGGATTAGGCGCAAAATAATGGCGCATAACGATGCGCTTATGCTGGTAAAAGTTTCGTTTGAGAAAGGTGCAATCGGCACTTTACATCAACACCCACATTTGCAAATGAGTTATATTGCTGAGGGAAGCTTTGAAGTAACTGTTGGCAATCACAAAAAAGTACTAAATAAAGGTGATGTATTCTTTGCACTGTCTAATATTGTACACGGGGTAGTTTGTACAGAAGAAGGCCTGTTGATAGATATTTTCAATCCAGCAAGAGAAGATTTTTTATGAAAATACTAAGCTATTTCTGGCTTGGCTTCGGATCTTAAAAAAAGCGAATGCGCCAACCAAAGAAATCAATAATAGCACATAATCGTCTATCGGGCACTGAACGAAAGAAAATATAACCAGACTTCCTTGATTAGCAGGATTATTCTTTGCATTAACCCTACAATTAACACCCTGCGTCTCCATACAGAAAACATTAGCTGAAGAGATACTGGGGCTCAATTTGTAATTCACCTTCCCACCCGACACGCCGTTTTCGACGTAATGTATGTTTCCATTATTCAGCAGACACCCAGTTTGGTCTTGACCAAAGATCTTGGTAGGATTACAAAAGACGATAGCCATTACAATCAGCAATGGTAACAAATATCGAGACATACTAGTTGAGCGTTAATCGGACAGCAAGTTAAACAAAGTTGGCAGAAAATTTGCAATGTATTTTTTAAAACACACACAACATGAAACCATTTTGGGCACACCTTTTACAAAAACCATTAAATGTGCGCAAAATAGCTTCATCACATTAAAAAAACAAATTATAATCTGATGAAAAATTTAACCTTAATCCTCCTATGCATCGCCTCACTAGGTCTGGCGTCTTGCAAAAAAGACACTATTATTAACCAAACTACACCAAACCGAACAGTTGTGGTAAATGTAGCCACCAATGCTTGGACTTTAAGCGGAGATGGTTTTACCTATTCTGCAGTGTTAAACATCCCAGAAATAGACCAATACTCATTAGATAATGAGGCGGTATTAGTTTACATTTCTTACGACAATGGTGCAACGTATTTACAATTGCCTTTTGTATACAATGTTGAAGCTTACAGTACCGTTCTAAGTAAAGGTAAAGTTCAAATTGATATTGAAAGCTCTGATTTTCAGAACGCTACACCGAAAAAACCAACTTCTACGGTTAGGGTAAAAGTGGTATTGATTGCGGCTGATAATATAAGCTAAAATGATTTTTTAGCACGCTTAAGACGACCATTGTTCAATAGAACGTGGTCGTTTTTTTATAGGAAGGATTTTATAATACGGATGGGCATCCATTCTTTTGTTAGCCAAGTACTTTATTACCTATATTAGCAGGGAATAAAGGGTATATACTTTGGTAAATAAAGATAAAAATATCGAATCAAATCTCATTAGAGCGATTGTGGATGGGGATGAAAAGGCATTTGAGGCTTTATATACTTCCTATTATAAGAAACTACATAAATTCCTCTTAAAGGTAACCCAAAATCAAGAGGGGGTTACTTCAGATATATTACAAGAATCCTTCTTAAGAGTTTGGATTAATAGAGACAGGTTAATGGAAATAGAAAATTTTCAGGCATGGATCTACAAAGTTGTTAGTACGGAAGCATTAACGCTTATCAAAAAGGAACTTCATATCAAGACTAAAACAGATAGGTTAAAATCTAACTTAACTCATGAGAATAGCAGTTTTTCTTTACAAGAACCTATTGAATTTACCGAAATAAAATCGATTATTAAACAAACTGTCCAAGGATTGCCTCAACAACGTCAAACCATATATCTTTTAAGCAGAGAAGAAGGGTTAAGTCCAGAGCAGATTGCAAAAAAATTAAACATTTCCATCAACACAGTATACAACACTTTAACTTCGGCGCTAAAGTTAATACGCCAAGAATTAACTAAAGCTGGATATGGAACTTACCTCATGATACTCGTAATCTTAGGTATTTTTTAAAAAAATTTCTATTCCCAATAGTAGTGAATCATAAAAGTTCATTCATACTATAGACTTGGGAAATAAAATCTTCACTAACCATCAAATAAACCAAATGCGTAAAGAGCGAACCCGTTATTTACTGGAACAGTATTATAATGAGACCCTATCTTCTCATGAAACTTCAGAACTGGCTCAAATAATAGACCAAACCGATCAAGAAGAAATGGTCGATATACTCACGGAAATCTTAAATTCTTCTACTGCAGAAGAGAATATACCTATAGACGAATCCGAAATAAAGACCAAAGTCAATCAAATATTAGCGATAGATAAAGGTTTTCAAATCAAAGCTAACCATCGTACAATAAGTAGTAACTTATTCAAATACAGTATCAGTGCCGCTGCTGCCGTTATCGTATTATTTGGGCTTTACTGGGCATTTCAGCAGAATTTTAGTGCAAACGTTAATCAAAAAAGCCTAGTTAAAACAATTGAAAAAGATGTACAACCTGGTCAAGATGGTGCGGTACTGGTGTTATCAGATGGGACTGAAGTTTTACTAGACAGTTCTGGCAGCAGTAAAGTTGTTGTTGACCGAGATGGCTCAAAAATCCGGATCAACAATGGGCAAGTTGTTTATCTTGACAATAAAGCGATCACCCAAAACAACTTCAATAGTATTAGGACCCCGGCCGGAAGAAAGTATAACCTTACGCTATCTGATGGAACAAAGGTGTGGCTAAATTCCGCCAGTAG
>DATJDT010000322.1:0-2687 GCA_035497275.1 Pedobacter sp. | reverse complement strand
ATCGGCAAATAAGATGGCTGGCTGATTAGAAAATGCCCTCGCAAGTGATACGCGTTGCTGTTCTCCGCCTGATAATTGAATCGGATAGTGGTGCGAACGACTCCCTAAACCCACTTTTTTCTAATAGCTCTAATGCAATTGCTTTGCTGTTTTTCGCTCCTCTTAATTCTAAAGGTACCATTACATTTTCTAAAGCGGTTAGCGTAGGTAACAACTGGAAGTTTTGAAAGATAAAGCCAACATATTGATTGCGAATGGCGGCCCGTTCATCTTCGTTAAGCTGATTTAAGGTAATGCCACTTAAAGTTACCGAACCTGTACTTGCACTATCTAAGCCTGCGCACAAACCTAATAAGGTAGTTTTTCCACTTCCAGACGGACCCGTAATGGCCAATGTTTCTCCTTTGGCAATGGTTAAATCTATTTGATCTAAAACAGTGAGTATATTGTTCGCGCTATGGTAAGTTTTGCTAACCTGCTTAATTTCTAGTATGGTTTCCAATGATTGCTTATTTAAGTTTTAGCTATATTTGAACTCAAACAGTTTATTATAGCTGTTTGCTTTAAAGATAATTGATTTTACTATTTTAGAGACCAAAGAATTAGCTATGTTACAAAAACATGTGTTTTGCCTGATTATTTTAAGTGTCTTATTTATGGCCTGTGGAAGCGAGCAAAAGAGCGAGCAAGAAACAGCAGATAGCAGTGGGGTTGCAGCAAATGATACCGCGCCCATTAAGAATATCTTATTTTTTGGTACCAGTTTAACGGCGGGCATGGGCTTGGATCCTTCAGAGGCTTATCCGGCATTGATCCAAAATCGCATAGACTCCTTAAAGTTGCCTTACAATGTAATTAATGGTGGTTTAAGTGGCGAGACTTCTGCAGCTGGCAAGGCTAGGATAGACTGGCTATTGAAGCAGCCAATTGCTGTTTTTGTATTAGAACTTGGCGCCAATGATGGTTTGCGAGGTATCCAAGTAACAGAAACAACTAAAAACCTACAGTTTATTATCGATAAGGTAAGGGCTAAATATCCTGATGTTAAAATGGTTTTAGCGGGGATGCAGGTGCCGCCTAATATGGGAGATCCCTATGCTAGCGATTTTAAGAATATGTTTCCGGCATTAGCCCAAAAAAATAACATGGTGCTTGTACCATTCTTATTAGATAAGGTAGGAGGGGTACCGAAATTAAATCAACCAGATGGAATACACCCTACTGCCGAGGGTGCTAAGATTTTAGCCAATAATGTGTGGGTTAAATTGGAGGGAGTACTCTAATTAAATTTTCTTAACGGTACCTGATTTCGTACTTATTGGGTCTTTTTTCCTGAAGCGAGGCACTGTTAACGGGCTTTTAGCAGGTCTTTCATCACCCAATAAAACACCCCACTGTTTAAATTGAGCCGATCGGTCAAAAATAATCTTAAGCACTGCAATAATTGGAAGGGAAAGAAACATGCCGGCGACACCCGCAATCGCACCGCCCATTAATACGCCTAGAATAGAGAACAAGGCATTGATCTTTACTTTTGAGCCCACAATGCGGGGCATTAAGATATTGTTGTCTACAAATTGAACAACAGCAATAACACCTAATACTGTAATTACCGGCCATAACTCCGTTGATGATGTGAGGGTTAATAATACACCGATTAAATTACCAATTAAGGCACCTACGTAAGGGATAAGGTTTAAAATGGCGAAGATTACCCCAATTAATAATGCGTGTTTAATACCGATAATCATTAAAATACCGCCTAATAAAACGGTCATATAGGTAACTTGAATTAACAAGCCTACCAAATAGCTTTTAATAATCGATTCGGTTTCATAAACCACTTCCTTAACCTTTGGATGGTCGTCTGTTTTAAACCACATAAAGCTAAACCGCAGCAAAATATCCTTATAAAAGAGGATAAGGTAAATGTAGATTGGCAAAAGGCCAACAAAAACAAAGATGCCGCTTAATGTTACGGCTGCACCACTTGCTGCTTTACCGCCCATAGATAGCAGGTCATCACTTTTCTCTCTTAGAAATGCAGATTGTTTGGAGGTTTCTATCCCCGTTAATTGGCTTACCCATTGCTGTAATGATTGTAAGTGTTTGTTTACATTCTCTTTGATTTGGGGAAAGTCATCTACCAAGAGGCTAATTTGTGCCGAAAAGAACCATATTATTCCTGCAATAAAAATAAGCATAAACATGATGGGGAGTATGATAGCAAGGGCTTCTGGGAATTTCTTCCTCATTAAAAACCGATAAATGGGTAACAGCATAATGCTGATAAAGAAAGCCATGATAATAGGCATAATGATATCTTTCCCTACTACCAAAATAGCAACAATGAGCACTATTCCTAATAATTCTATCGATCTCTTTACGGTGAGCGGTAACTGATTGGTCATATTGGTCGGGTTTTAGCTTTAAACACGAATTTAGGTATTTTGTTTGAGGCTCTATAAAAAAGCCCTATTTTTGCATTCTTAATATAACCTCAAGCAAACTGCTTTGCGCTTGGAACAAACTTAATCAAACATACATGTATACTTCCGATACTATCATTGCTTTATCAACTCCGCCGGGTAGTGGTGCTATTGGCGTAATCCGTTTATCGGGACCCGATGCAATTTTGCTGGCTAATGAAGTATTTGCTGGAAAAGACTTAACGGCGCAAGCTTCTC